>NZ_JBEYSL010000119.1:0-15008 GCF_040642735.1 Micromonospora sp. NPDC047753
GGTGGACTGCTCTTGCCGAACGTCAGCGCTTCAAAGGCCTCCATGCTTCAACTATGCATTGCAGCACAAGTTGATCAGCAAGGGCGACTCGGGTACCGAGGTCAGGTCGGGCAGGCGTAGGTCGAACTCGGCCGCCGCCGCGAAGCTCGACGTCGCCAGGCTCCACCACCCGGGTGAACGTGCGGTCGGAGAAGGCCAGACGGGTGGTGGGCACCGTGAGCTCGACAGTGACGGACTGGCCCGGTTCCAGATGGACCCGCCGGTAGCCGAGCAGCTGCGCCACCGGCCGGGTCACCGAGGCGACCACATCACGACCGTAGAGCTGGACCACGTCGTCGCCAGCGAACGCGCCGGTGTTCGTCACCCGCACGGTCACCTCCACCGCCCCGCTGGTGGGCGTCGTGCTGGGCACGGTGAGCTCGCTGTACGCGAATGTCGTGTAGGACAGGCCGTGGCCGAACGGCGCCACGGGCGTCGCCGGCAGGTTGGTCACCTCGTTGCCCGTACCGAGGGTGGGGTGCAGGTAGGAGTACGGCTGCGCGCCCGCCGACCGGGGCAGGCTGACCGGCAACCGGCCCGACGGGTTGACCCGCCCGGAAAGCACCCCCGCGATCGCCCCGGCGCCCTCCTCTCCCGGAAAGAACGCCTGCACCACCGCCGCGCAGCGCGCGAGCGCCCAGCCGACCGCGTACGGCCGGCCGGTGACCAGCACGAGGACGACCGGTGTGCCGGTTGCCAGCACCGCCTCGACCAGTTGGCGCTGGACGCCGGGCAGCTCCAGGTCCTCCCGGTCGCAGCCCTCGCCGACCGTGCCGCGTCCGAAGAGGCCGGCGTGGTCGCCGACGACCAGGACGGCCACGTCCGCGCCGGAGGCTGTGGCGACGGCCTCGTCGAAGCCGGATCGGTCGTCGTCGTCCACGTCGCAGCCGCGTGCCCAGGTGACGAGGTCGCCGCCGAACTCGGCCCGCACGGCGTCGAGCACGGTCGGCACGTCGATGCCGGTCTCCACGCCGGGGTGCTGGACAAGGACGTGGTTGAGGAATGAGTAGCACCCGAAGAGCGCGCTCTGCCGGTCGGCGTTCGGGCCGATGAGGGCCACCCGTCGCCCCGCGGGCAGCGGCAGCGCGTCCCGGTTGGCGACCAGCACGATCGATTCCTCGGCGAGCCGACGGGCGATCGACCGGTGCTCGGGCGAGTCGAGATCGATCGCCTGGGGCGGCTCGTCGTCGAAGGTCGCGTCGAGCAGACCCAGGTCCCGCTTCTGGCGCAGCACCCGCAGCACCGCGCGGTCGATCAGCGCCTCGTCGAGCCTGCCCGTCCGCACCGACTCACCCAGGGTCAGGTAGGCGTCGCCGGTGGGCAGTTCGACGTCGAGACCGGCGGTCAACGCCTGCCCGGCCGCGTCGGCGTGATCGCTCGCCACGTGGTGCAGCAGGTTCAGGAACGCGACCCCGTAGTAGTCGGCCACCACAGTGCCGTCGAAGCCCCACTGGTCGCGCAGGATGCCGGTCAGCATCGTCGGGTCGGCGGCGACCGGCACCCCGTCGATCTCGGTGTACGAGTGCATGACGCTGCGCGCGTCGCCGTCGAGGATCGCCATCTCGAACGGGGGCAGCAGCACGTCGGCCAGTTCCCGGCGGCCGATGTGCACCGGGGCGAAGTTGCGCCCGGCGCGCGAGGCGGAGTAGCCGGCGAAGTGCTTGAGGGTGGCGTGCACCCCCTGCGACTGCAGGCCGCGCACGTACGAGGTGCCGATGGTGCCGACCAGGTACGGGTCCTCGGCGACGCACTCGTCGACCCGACCCCAGCGGGGGTCACGGATCACGTCGAGCACCGGGGAGAGCCCCTGGTGCACGCCCAGGGCCCGCATCGAGGCGCCGATCGCCGCGGCCATCTCGGTGACCAGTTCGGGGTTGAACGCGGCACCCCAGGCGAGCGGGGTGGGGAACGTGGCCGCCTTCCACGCGGACAGTCCGGTGAGGCACTCCTCGTGCACGATCGCCGGGATGCCGAGCCGGGTGCCGGTGACCAGGTCCCGCTGGAACTTCCACAACCAGGACGCGCGTTGCGCCGCGTCCAGTGGGCGGGTCCCGTAGGCGCGGGTGAGGTGGCCGAGCCCGTGCCGGGAGAATTCCTCAAGCTTGGAGGAGTCGCCGAACTCGCCCTGCAACGGTGCGACCGCCTCGCCGTCCTCCTTCTCCCAGAAGCCGACGAGCTGGGCGATCTTCTCCTCGATCGTCATCCGGCCGAGGAGTTCGCGTACGCGGGCCTCGCCGTCGTGCCCGTCCGGTCGTCCGTGCTCCGGACCGGCCTGGGCCGGCACCGGCCCGTCCACCACCGCGTGGACCTCAGTCATGCTGTGCCTTCCTGTGGTTGTGCTCGTACCGCTGCCGCTCAGCCCTTGACCGCACCCTGCAGGCCACCGACGATCTGCTTCTCCGCGAGCGTGAAGAAGAGCAGCGCCGGCAGCATTGCCAGCGAGGTGAAGGCGAGTACGCCTGCCGTGTCGGTCGTGTACTGGCTGGAGAAGTTCTGCACGCCCAGCGGCAGGGTGTGCAGGTTGACGTCGCTGAGGACGAGCAGCGGCAGGAGGAACGAGTTCCAGCTCGCCACGAACGCCAGGACGCCAACGGTGACGAGCGCGGGCCGCGACAGCGGCATCGCGACGCGCCAGAGGAAGCCGAGCCGACTCGCACCATCGATGGCGGCGGCGTCCTCCAACTCTCGCGGAATGGCGGAGAGGAAGGGACGCAGGATCACGATCGTCAGCGGCAGTGAGAAGGCGACCTGCGGCAGGATCACCGCGTAGTACGAATTGATCAGGTTCAGGTCACGCAGCATGAGGTAGAGCGGCAGGATCGCCGCCCCGGCCGGAAACAGCAGGCCGAGGGTGAAGAAGGTGTAGAGCCCTTCTCGCCCGCGGAACCGGTAGCGGGCCAGCACGAACGCGGCGGCCAGGCCGAGCACGACGACGGCGAGCGTGGTGCCGAGGGCGATGACCGCGCTGTTGAACGCCTGTTGCCAGAAGTTGCTCTGGGTCAGCACCCGGGAGTAGTTGTCCCAGACGAACGGGTCGGGCAGGCCGGCCGGGTCGGCGACGATCTGCGGGGTGGTGCGGAAACCGCCGATGACCACGTAGATGACCGGGGCGATCGACACCGCCGCGATCGCGAGGGCGAGCGCGTAGGTGAGCGGCGTGCCCCAGGAGACCTGGCGGCGTCCGGTGGACGGGGGGAGAACCGAGTTCACGGCCATCGTCACTTCGCCCTTCCGGTGATGGCGCCCTCGATGTCGCGGCGGAGCAGGAACCGCTGGAACAGCAGCGCCGCCACGAAGGAGATGACGAAGAGGATTACCGCCACGGCGTTGCCGTAGCCCCACAGCCGGGCGAAGAACCCGTTGTCCACCATGTACGTCGCCATGGTGGCCGACGCGCCGAGCGACCGCACCGCGGGCACCGAGGTCACCCAGATCATGTCGAAGATCTGCAGCGAGCCGATCATGGACAGGAACATCCAGATCCGGATCGTCGGGCCGAGCAGCGGAATCGTGACGTGCCGTTGGATCTGCCACCAACTCGCGCCGTCGATGGCGGCGGCCTCGGTCAGCTCGTCCGGCACATTGGACAGCCCGGCGAGGAGCAGGATGATGGCGAAGCCGACATATTTCCAGGTGAGAACGGCCAACAGGGTCCAGATGACCACGTCCAGGTCCGCCAGCCAGGCCTGCACCAGGCCGCCCATTCCCAGGGACCGCAGCAGCGCGTCGACAGTGCCGTCGCCAGTGAGGAGCAACTTCCACATGATGCCGACCGTGACCTCGGCCAGCACGTACGGCACGAACACCAGGAGGCGGAACACGGACCGCCCACGGAAGCGACGGTTGAGCAGCAGGGCGACGCCCAGGGCGATCGGCCCCTGGATCAGCAGCGACCCGAACACGATGATGGCGTTGTTGCGCAACGCGTCGAGGAAGATCGGATCCTGGAAGGCGAGGGTGTAGTTCCGCAGACCGACGAACTCGGTGGGCGGCCCGACCCCGCGCCACCGGAACAGGCTGTAGTAGACCGCGAAGCCCATCGGCACCAGCACGAACATCACGTAGATGGCGACGGCCGGCGCGGTCAGCCCGATGATCTCGTACCACTTGCGGCGGTTGTCGGCTCGGCGGGCGGAATCGCGCGCGGCCGGGCGGGGGCCCGCCGGCGACGCGGAAGCGCCGCCGGCGGGCATACGGATCTGGTTGGCGGAGGTCACTTGCTTGCGGCCGCCTTCATTGCCGAGACGACCTTCTCAGGCGTCCCATTGCCGGCGAAGATGGTGACGATCGCGTCGTTCATCGCGTTACCGATGGTGCTGCCGTAAGCCGTGTCCAACCAGAGCTGGACGTAGCTCGCCCCGGAGGTGGCCTCCAGGATGGACTTCAGCGCGGGGTCCTTGACGGCGTCCGCCGCACCCTTGGCCACAGGCAGGCCCGTGCCGGTCTCGGCGTAGCCCTTCTGCACCTCGGGGCTCACGATGTACTTGAGGAACTCGACGCACTCGGACGGGGCGTTCTTGGAGCAGGAGAACCCGTCACCACCGCCGAGGGCCGCCTTCGGGTCACCCGGGGAACCGCTGATCGCCGGCACCGGGAACCAGCCGAGGAACGACGCGAGCTTCGTCTTGTCCGTGGCGACGGTGTCCAGCGTGCCGCGGTTCCAGTCACCCATGAGCTCCATCGCGGCCTTGCCGTTGGCGAGCATGCCGTTGGCGCTGGTCGGATCGTTCTGGCCCGGCGTGGCGATGAAGTTGGGCTGGAACGGCTTGGTGTCGATGAACGCCTTCAGGTCCTGGCCGGCCTTCACGAAGCACGGATCGTCGAAGGTCTTCTCCGCGGACGCCTTCTTGAGGGTGTCGACCGAGCAGGCGCGCAGCGCCATGTTGTACCACCAGTGCGCGGCCGGCCACTTGTCACCGGCACCCACGGCGATCGGAATGACGTTGATCGCCTTGAGCTTGGTGACCGCGGCGTTGAGCTCCTCGAAGTTGGTCGGCGGAGCCGCGATGCCCGCCCGCGCGAACATCTCCTTGTTGTACCAGACGCCCTCGATGCCCATCCGGAACGGCAGGCCGTACTGCTTGCCCTTGACCTGCCAGATCTCTGCGGCACTGCCGATGTCGCCGACCTCGGTCTTGACCTGGTCGGTGATCTCCTTGAGGTAGTCGGCCTCCACCTGCTCAGCCATCTCGCCGCCACCCCAGGCCTGGAAGATGTCCGGCGGGTCGCTGCTCAGCAGCGCGGCAGGGAGCCGGGTGCGCTGGAGCTGGTTCGTCTCGATCGCCTCGATCTCGATCTTGACGGTGGGGTGGAGTGCGGAGAAGTCCTTGGCGACCTTCTCCCAGTAGGTCTTGCCGGGCCCGTCCTGTGAGGCGTTGTGCCACCAGGTCAGGGTCACCGGATCCTTGTACAGCCCGTTCTGAGGGGCCGCCTCTTCGCCGCCGCCGCCACAGCCGGCGGTAACGAGAACACTTGTCATCAACAGTGCCAGGACGGCACTTGCACGCCGCTTCGTTGCCATAGATGTCTCCTCGACTACTCAGTCGCGGTACTCGGCCTGCGGCGAAGTTTTACAGTCATGTAACTTGATGTCAATCGGTATCGATAACGTTTTCGAGTCGGTGACACCGCAGCGGCAGCAGGGCCCTATCATCATCGACGTGGTGTTTCAGCAGCGCGTCAAGATGTCGGATGTGGCACGTACTGCCGGCGTCTCGGTCGCGACCGTGTCGAAGGTCGTCAACGGCCGCTACGGCGTGGCCCAGGCAACAGTGGAGCGAGTCCAGCAGGTCATCCACGAGCTCGGCTACGAGGCGAGCCTGGGGGCGCAGAGCCTGCGCAGCCACCGCACCAACGTGCTCGGCATCCTGGTCGCCGAGTTCGAGCCGTTCTCGACCGAGCTGCTCAAGGGGGCGTCGCAGGAGGTCGCCGGGAGCGGATACCAGCTACTGGCCTACTCCAGCGGTGACGGCGAGGGTGCCGCCGTGGGGTGGGAGCGGCGCTCGCTCGCCCGACTCTCCGGCACACTCATCGACGGCGCCGTGATCGTCACGCCGACAGTGGTCGAGACCGAACACAGCTTCCACGTCGTGGCCGTCGACCCCCACACCGGGCCGTCCGACCTGCCCACCGTCGACTCGGACAACTTCGCCGGCGCCGTACTGGCGACCAACTACCTGCTGTCCCTCGGCCACACCCGCATCGGGCACATCAGTGGACGCACCGACCTGAAGTCCGCCCAGCTGCGCGAGGCCGGCTTCCGCAGTGCGATGGCCGAAGCCGGCGTGCCGGTGGACGAGCGGCTCGTCCGCGTCGGCGGGTTCCGGATCGAGAGCGCCGCCGGCACGGCCGCGGAGCTGCTCGCCCTCAGCGACCGACCGAGCGCGATCTTCGCGGGTAACGACCTCTCCGCGATCTCCACGATGACCGTGGCCCGCGACATGGGCCTGTCAGTGCCCGACGACCTGTCGGTGATCGGCTTCGACAACGTCCCGGAGTCGGCGCTGGTCAACCCGCCACTGACGACCATCATGCAGCCGCTGCAACGAATGGGCGCCGAGGCGTTGCGCCTCCTCGTCGACCTGATCGCCGGCGTCGACCGCGACACCCACATCCGGCTCCCCACCGAGCTGGTCATCCGCTCCTCCTGCCGCCCGCTGCGCTGACCGTGAGGCTGGCCGGGTCGGCGCAGGACCCCGGACCTCGCCGCGTTACGTGGGGGAACGCGACAGGGTGGCGGAACGTGAATCTCACCTAAGCCGACAATTCCTCCCCTAAGTTCGGTGCGCAGGACGCCGCCGAACCGGGGAGAGATGTGGACAGCTATCCGGCGATCGAGGATCACGGGCTCATCGGCGACCTGCAGACCGCCGCGCTGGTGACGTGCGACGGGACCGTCGACTGGTTCTGCGCGCCGCGGTTCGACTCACCGAGCATCTTCGCCGCCCTGCTCGACAAGGAAAAGGGCGGCTACTTCCAGATCGCGCCGCACGACGTACGGTACGTGACCAAACAGCTCTACCTCCCCGGCACACCCATCCTGATCACCCGGTTCATCAGCGCCGACGGGGTGGCCGAGGTCATGGACTTCATGCCGGTCACCGGCGAGCGGGCCACCGACGCGCATCGGCTGGTCCGGACCGTCACCATGGTCCGCGGCAGCATGCGCTTCCGGGTCGAGTGCCGCCCACGGTTCGACTACGCCCGGGAAGAGCATCAGCTTGAGCGCCACCACAACGGTTACGTCTTCCGCAGCCGGTCGGCGGCGCTGACGTTCAACCCGGTCGACCCGGTTCGGCGGTTGATCTCCGAACAGGGTGACGTCCACCTTGAGGGTGGCGACCTGGTCGCGTACGGCACGCTGAACGAGGGCGACACCGGCGGGGTGGTCCTGGAGACGGGTGGGGCCGATCCGCGCATCTTCGCGCCGGAAGAGATCCAGGGCATGTTCGAGTGGACCCGGGACTACTGGCGGCGCTGGCTCGAACGTTCCCGCTACACCGGCCGGTGGCGGGAGATGGTCGAGCGCTCGGCCATCACGCTCAAACTCATGACGTACGCGCCGACCGGCGCGATGATCGCCGCGCCCACCACCGCGCTGCCCGAGCTGGTCGGCGGCACCCGCAACTGGGACTACCGCTACACCTGGGTACGCGACACGTCGTTCTCGGTGCACGCACTGCTCGGCCTCGGCTTCACCGAGGAGGTCAGCCGGTACATGAACTGGCTGGACGAGCGGATCCGCGAGGCCGGCGAACACCAGGACCCGTTGAAGATCATGTACCGGGTGGACGGCTCCTCCGACCTGCACGAGGAGGTGCTGGACCATCTGGAGGGCTACCGAGGTTCCCGGCCGGTACGGATCGGCAACGGCGCCGCCGACCAGGTCCAGCTCGACATCCACGGTGAGGCCCTCTACGCCATGCACCTCGCCGACGAGCAGGGCATCCGCGTCTCGCACCAGGTGTGGAAGAGCACCGTCCGACTGGTCGACTGGCTCTGCCACAACTGGGACCAACCCGACGCCGGCATCTGGGAGAGCCGCCACCACCCCCGCAACTACACCTTCGGTCGGGTGATGTCCTGGGTCGCGCTGGACCGGGCCATTCGGCTGGCCACCCGCACCGGTCGCCCCGGGGACATGGCCTGCTGGACCGAGCAGCGCAACCGCATCTACAACCAGGTCATGGAGCGCGGATACGACCGGGCCCGCGGCACCTTCGTGCAGGCGTACGACGAGAACGTGCTGGACGCGGCACTGCTCGCCATGCCGGCGGTCGGTTTCGTCACGCCGAGCGACCCGCTGTGGCAGTCCACCCTCCTGGCGATCGAGCGTGAACTGGTCTCCGACAGCCTGGTCCACCGGTACGACCCGGTCCACTCCCCCGACGGCCTCCCGGGCCACGAGGGCACCTTCAACATGTGCACCTTCTGGTACGTCGAGGCGCTGGCCCGTTCCGGCCGCCTCGACGACGCCCGACTCACGTTCGAGAAGATGTTCACCTTCAGTAACCACCTTGGCCTCTATGCCGAGGAGATCGCCGCGACCGGGGAGCAGATCGGCAACTATCCCCAGGCGTTCAGCCACCTCTCACTGATCAACTCAGCGCTGACACTCAACGACCTGCTCGACAACGAGGCAGACGCCCGCCGCAGGCGGTAGCGCCAGCTCGTCCCGGCCAGCCCCGCTGCCCACGCGGAGCCGACGGCGGGAAGGACTTGACGCGCCCGATTCCATCGCGGATCGTCGACATGCATCGACCATCTCGAATGTATAGACGCGGGGAGAACCGATGAAGGCCTTCGTCACCACCATCTCGGTTGCGGCACTGCTGCTCCTGGCCACCGGCGGCGCATCCCACGGCCAGCCAGCTGCCGACCCGCCCTGCACCGGGCAGATCCACCCGAACCCGGGGTTCGAGCGCGGCACCACCGGCTGGACGGCCGGCCCCCGCATCGTCGTGTTCGGCGACGCGACCCGACCGGCACACACCGGCCGCGCCTACGCCGCCTTCGCCGGGCTGGACGTGACGCGTACCGACCTGCTGCGCACCACCGTCACAGTGCCGGCGAACTGCGACCTGACGGTCAGCTTCTGGGTGCGGACCACCACCACGGAGACCAGCCGCGGCGACTACCTGAACGTCGGACTGGCGGTCACCGGGATACCCCCGAAGACGAGGTTCTCGCTGGCCTTCGACGGCGGAGCGCAGTGGCGGCAGTACGTGATGTCGAGCGGAACCGCCACGACCGAACGCACCGCGACGGCCAGCTTCCTCGCCAGCGAGACGGCCGGCAACGGGGCCACCGCCTTCGACGTCGACGACGTGTCCTTCAGCTTGAGCTGACCTGCGCGGGACGACCCTCGGCACCGCGGTGACCGTCTCGCGCCGCGGTGACCGTCCTCGCGCCGCGGTGACCGTCTCGCGCCGCGGTGACCGTCCTCGCGCCGCGGTGCCGGTCCTCGCGCCGCGCGACCTCCGCCGACGTCTGCCGCAGGTCGGCTCAGTGGGGTTGAGCGGGCCAGTCCACCGTCTCGAGAGCGGGGTGGCTACCGACCGCCTCGACCAGTTGCGCGGACCCGCTGACCTTGGTGCCGAGTAGGTCGTAGTCCGTCCAGACGAACCAGGACCGGTCCGTGGGCCACAGATTCGTCGGCGAGAACGGATAAGACCCCCCACGTTCTTCGATCAGTTCGGGGACTGCTGACAACGGTCCCCGCCACACGTGAGGGTTGTCGAAGGTGCCGGCCGGCAAGGACGCGTAGAAGGCGACGCAGTCGGTCCTGGGACCGTCGACCGAACAACTGCTCAGGATGTCCAGCAGGGCGTCCAGGCTCTCCTCGTCGAGGGACCCTTCAGGCGGCGGCTGGACGGCGACGGGCCAATTGCGGTGCGGGAACCAGCGGTGGCATGGCGGGTGACTCCGATCCGACGCCGGTCCGTCAATCAGATGCCGCGACCAGAGCGCCCGTCGCCATGGACTTCCCGGTCGGACGACGAAGCCCAGGGGAATACCGGTGTTGGTGGTGTCCTCGTCGAGGTTTATGCCTCCGACGATCTCCGGCGCGAGGTCACCAGATTCGAGCCGGTGGCGATGCAGCTCGTCGTGAGTGCCCAGACCCGCACGGCTGGCGTTCTCGTACATCGAATGAAGGACCCAGGTCGACGATTGCCAACCAGCGGCGTCGTAGCCGGTGGTCGACTCCCAGACAGGACGGTCCGCAAGCCAGGTCAACAGCGTGGCCGGAGCTTCAACGCGTTTCATCGACACGCCGCCATCGTGCCGCACCCAGGCCTGAGGCCGAAGAGCACCCACGGCTCGGAACACGCTCAAAGAACAGACGGAGACCGAACTGTCAATATGAAAATGGGATTGATGAGGCCACGAACAACGCCGGAACTGCAAGGCATTGAGATTCCGATCTCTGCTGGCGGATTGCCTGGTCGGTGAGGGAAACGGACTCTATGCTTGCCGCCGAATGCGCTGCGGCTCATCCGGGCCGAGGGTTACCCCGATCCAAGGATTTGTGAATGCACCGGAAGTCTGCCCCGAGCATCGGCACCGCTGGCGTCGCCGAATCAGCACCTGGCGGCCACCTGCCGGCCTCCACGGCGGAGGGCGTCGCGCTGCGATCCGCGGTCGCCGAGGAACAGGCATTTCTGGATTTGGCCATGGCCCGGCGCGACAGGCTGGTCGATCACCTACAGGTCGAGCTTTCGGCAGAGGCCCTGGACGCGTTGGAGCTGGCCCGGCAGCGCATGCTCCGCCAGCAGTACGACGAGCTACGGCGAGCAGAGGAAGGGCTGGTCTTCGGCCGCCTCGACGGCCTCGACGGCACTGTGCGCCACGTGGGCCGCGTCGGTCTTCGCGACGACGGCGAGGGCACCGAGCCACTACTGGTGGACTGGCGCGCTCCCGCAGCTCGACCGTTCTACACCGCGACGGCTGTCGACCCACAGGGTCAGGCACGGCGCCGGCACATCCGTACGACGGGATCGGCCGTCGTCGGGGTGGACGACGAACCCCTCGACGGTGATCTCGCCCAGCGGGTGCGAGGCCAGCGCCGACGCCTCGTAGCACTCCTGCGCGGCGGCGGCGATCTCGACGCTGGCCTTGGTTGGGATGGACCCGGACTCCCGCACGATCCAGTCGCCGATCTCGGCGGCGTACCGCTCGAACAGCTGCCCGGCCCGGCGCAGCACCGCGGCCCGCACGGCGTAGCCGGTGGCGGCCCAGGCGCGTTGGGCGGTGGCGGCGCGGGCGCAGGCGCGCGTCACGTCCTCGGCGTTCGCCACGCCGACCTGGCCGATCTCCTCTCCGGTGGCGGGGGATCGCACGGGTGCCGTCCCGCCGGCGGGTTTCACCCAGCCGTCGCTGTGCAGGGTGCCCTGCCAGGTCGTGGCGTCCAGCAGTGTCATGGCGGTCCTCCTCGGAGGTGTTCGCGTACCGAACGGCCGTTCTCTGCTTGAACGTTGGCACGTGGCCCGGCTCGCGTCAACGCATCGGCCGACGTGACTGCCGGACACAGTGGACGACGCCGGCCGGGGCCCGGCCGACCTGTCGTTGACGGATGTCGTCCTCCGTCGTACGTTCGATATGAGTACGGCAGTCCGCATGGCGAACAGCCGGCGGCAGCGCGGTTTTCGCAGGATGCGGGGAGGCCCATGGCGAAGCTCGTCTCGCTTGCCGACGGCGTGGCACACCTGGTCCGCGACGGTGACGTGGTGGCCCTGGAAGGGTTCACGCACCTCATCCCGTTCGCCGCGGGTCACGAGATGATCCGCCAGGGACGGCAAAAGCTGACCCTCGTGCGGATGACCCCCGACGTCATCTACGACCAGCTCATCGGCGCGGGTTGCGCCAGCCGCCTGGTCTTCTCCTGGGGCGGCAACCCGGGCGTCGGATCGCTGCACCGCTTCCGGGACGCCGTGCAGCACGCCTGGCCGCGTCCGCTCGAGCTGGAGGAGCACAGTCACGCGGGCATGGCGAACCGGTACGTCGCCGGGGCGTCCGGGCTGCCGTTCGCCGTCCTGCGCGGCTACACCGGCACCGACCTGCCCGGGCACACAACGAACATCCGGCCCATCACCTGCCCCTTCACCGGCGAGACGCTCACCGCCGTCCCCGCCCTGCGTCCCGACGTGACTGTGGTGCACGCCCAGCGCGCCGACCGTGACGGCAACGTGCAGATGTGGGGCATCACCGGGGTGCAGAAGGAAGCGGTGCTCGCCGCCCACCGGTCACTGGTCACCGTCGAGGAGATCGTGGACGAGTTGGAACCCGTACCCGGGCAGGTGGTCCTTCCTGGCTGGGCGGTCACCGCGGTGGCCGAGGTGCCCGGCGGCGCGCACCCCTCCTACGCCCACGGCTACTCGGTGCGGGACAACGACTTCTACCGGGACTGGGACGCCGTCAGCCGGCACCGCGACACCTTCCGCGCCTGGCTGGACGAGCACGTGCACACGGCCGGGGCGGCGGCATGAGTCAGCGCGGCGAGCGGGGGGAACGCGATGGCTGACTGGACCGCCGACGAGATGATGACTGTCGCCGCCGCCCGCCAACTGCGCGACGGCACCGCCTGCTTCGTGGGGATCGGGTTGCCCAGCACCGCGGCGAATCTCGCCCGGGTGACCCACGCCCCGAACCTGGTGCTCATCTACGAATCGGGGTGCCTCGGCGCGAAGCCGGACCGGCTCCCGCTCTCCATCGGGGACGCGGTCCTCGCCGAATCGGCTGACGCGGTGGTGTCGGTGCCCGAGGTGTTCAACTACTGGCTCCAACCGGGCCGGATCGACGTGGGTTTCCTCGGGGCGGCGCAGCTCGACCGGTACGGCAACATCAACACCACTGTCGTCGGCGGTGACTACGCCGCCCCGAAGGTCCGGCTGCCCGGCGCTGGCGGCGCCCCGGAGATCGCCGCCTCCTGCGGTGAAGTCGTGGTGATCGTCCGGCAGGACCTCCGGACGTTCACCGAACGGGTCGACTTCGTCACCTCGGTCGGCTACGGAACGGGCCCGGGCGACCGGGAGCGACTCGGCCTGCGTGGCGCCGGCCCCCGCGTGGTGATCACCGACCTCGGCGTCCTCGAACCCGACCCGGTGACCTGCGAGCTCACGCTGACCCGCCTGCACCCCGGCGTGACCCGGGAGCAGGCGCGGGCGGCCACCGGCTGGGACCTCGCCGTCGCCGCCGGGCTGACCACCGGTGAACCGCCGACGGCGCGGGAACTCGCGGCGCTGCGGGCACTGGAGGCGACGAAGTTCGACGGGAGACGACGATGACCACACAGGACGCCGGGGCAGACAGGGGTCTCGTGCTACCGCGGTACCGGCGCGACGACGTCGACGTCCACCCACCACTGCTCAGCCCCGGCTACGGGTCGACAGTGGCGCGGGCGCCGCGACACCCGCTGATCCACCTGCCGCAGCGGCTGACCGAGGTCACCGGACCGCTGCTGGGGGAGGGACGGCTCGGGGCGCTCGACCACGACCTGACCCGCCAGCACGACGGCGAGCCGCAGGGACAACGGATCATCGTGCACGGGCGTGTCCGCGACGGTGACGGTCGACCGGTGCCCCGCACGCTTGTCGAGATCTGGCAGGCCAACGCCGCCGGCCGTTACCGCGACGCCCGGGACACCTGGCCGGCCCCGCTCGACCCGTACTTCGAGGGGGTGGGCCGGGCGCTCACCGACGACCAGGGGCGGTACCGGTTCATCACAGTGCAGCCCGGCGCCTACCCCTGGCGCAACCACGACAACGCCTGGCGGCCGGCGCACATCCACTTCTCCCTCTTCGGCCGCGCGTTCACCCAGCGGCTGGTCACGCAGATGTACTTCCCGGGCGACCCGCTCTTCTTCCAGGACCCGATCTTCAACTCGGTCCGTGACCCGAAGGCACGGGAACGGATGATCGCCCGGTACGACCACGCCACCACCGCACCGGAGTGGGCACTGGCGTACGAGTTCGACATCGTGCTGCGCGGCCGGGAGAGCACCCCCTTCGAGGACGAGGACGACGATGACTGAGCAGTTGGGCGTCATGCCCGCGCAGACCGTCGGGCCGTACCTGCACATCGGCCTCCGCTGGCCCGACGGCCCGTACGTCGTACCCGAGGGCACGCCGGGCGCGTTCTGGATCAGGGGGCGGGTCTTCGACGGCACCGGAACACCGGTGGTCGATGCGATGGTGGAGAGCTGGCAGGCCGACCCGGACGGCCGGTTCGACCATCCGGACGACCCTCGGGGTGCCCGGCGGCCCGCGCTCGTGGGCTTTCGCGGATTCGGCCGGAGCGAGACCGACGCGCAGGGGTGGTACCGGCTGTTGACCGTCAAGCCGGGTTCGCTGCCCGAGCCGGGCGGCGGCACCGAAGCCCCCCACCTGACCCTGTCGGTCTTCGGGCGTGGGCTGCTGCACCGCCTCGTCACGCGGCTCTACTTCCCCGACGAGCCGGCGGCGAACGCCGCCGACCCCGTGCTGCGCATCGTCGACGCCGACCGCCGCGACACCCTGCTGGCGAGTCCCGCCCCGGACGGGTTCCGGTTCGACATCCACCTGCAGGGCGACAATGAGACCGTCTTCTTCGCCGTCTGACGGCCTGCTCGGCGGCCTGTCCGGCGCTCCGGACGTCGACGCGGAACTCAGCGACCCGTCAGTGCTCCAGGCGATGCTCGACGTGGAGGCCGCACTCGTCCGGGCCGCGGCGGACGCCGGCATCCTGCCACCGCCGGCGGCCACGGCGATCGTCGAGCAGTGCCGCGCCGAGCGGTACGACCCGGGAGCGCTCGGCCGGGCGGCCGACGCCACGGGCAACCCGGTCGTCCCGCTGGTGGGTGAGCTGACCGCCGCCGTGCCGGAGGACGCCCGAGCCTGGGTGCACTTCGGAGGCCCCGGGTGCTGGCCGCGGTCTCCGGCGACGCGCGGTTGGCGGCGGCGGGCGGTGCCGGCGACCTCTACGCGGCCCTGGCC
>NZ_JBEYSL010000120.1:0-14990 GCF_040642735.1 Micromonospora sp. NPDC047753
GCGCTGATCTTCGGCCGCTGGAACCCGACCGGCGCGCTGCTCGCCGCGCTGTTCTTCGGATTCGCCGACCAGCTCGCCACGTACCTGGGCGCGATTCAGGGTCCGCGCGGACCGCGAGCGCGTGCGCGGCCGGGAGATCGGCCCGCACCCGGCCGGCACCCCCGGTGGTCGCGGTCCGTGCCCGCGCCGCCATGTTCTCGGGGTACGCGACCAGCAGCGGCAATTCGGGTGCCCGGTCGTCGTAGCCGAACTCGCCGAGCGTGCTCAGGTCGAACAGGCGTCGATCGAGCCGCCCGTCCCGCACCAGCGGCATCGCGTCCACCGGGATGACGTACTGGTGACCGTCCTCCCGGCTGCTCACGAACCGCATGCCGGCCCGACCCGGCCCGCGCTGGATCTGCGGACGCCCCGCCGCGTCCAGCGAAACCCGGTCACCGGTGATCAGGGTGAAGGTTCCGTGGGTGCCGGGGGCCTTGGGCGTCTCCTGCGCGTTCGCCGGTTGGGCGATCAGGCCCGCCGCAACCAGCGCGGTCGCGAGTACGCCGGCTGTCAGGGCGCGTCGTTGCCGTCGTCGCACATCGTCCTCTCCGCCACGGGCGTCTCCCGGGTCGGCACGATGACGCCTGACCAGGTCGTCAGGTTGATCACCCTGGTGTGACAGAGGCCACAATCGCGCCCCGCGCCGATGTGACCGGTGCACCCTTGCGAGTTCCATGCGGCGGTGACCAGGGGACGAGGCAGGGGAGGGCACCGGTCGGATGCGTGACGCCGAAGAGTTCGACGCCCTCTACGCGGCCTGTGCGGGTCGGGTCGTGGGTCACGTGTACGCGCTCACCGGCAATCGCGCCGAGGCCGAGGACGCCGTCGCCGAGGCGTTCATGCGGGCCTGGCAGCGGTGGGCGACGGTGCGGGAGACGGACAGTCCGGAGGCGTGGGTCCGCCGGGTGGCCTCCCGGATCGCGGTGAGCAGTTGGCGCAAGGCGTTCAACCGGGTACGCGCACACCGCCGGGCCGCTGTCGACCAGGGCGTGCCCGGACTGAACGAGGACCACGTCGCGCTGTTGCAGGCGCTGCAACGACTGAGCGCCAACGAGCGCCGGGCCGTCGTGCTGCACCACCTCAACGACCTCAGCGTCGCGGAGGTGGCAGCCGAGATGCAGGCCCCCGTCGGAACCGTGAAGACGTACCTCGCCCGTGGTCGGAGAGCGATGGCCGGGTTGCTGACCGATGCGCACCAGGAGGAGACCTCCCATGGCTGATCCGCGCGACGATCTCACCGCGATCGTGGACGAGGTCCGGCGAGTCACCACCATGCCGGGGGCACAGACTTTGCGGCACCGCAGCGACCGGCGTCGGCGACGCCGGACGGCCGTCGGCGCAGCAGGGCTGGCCGTGGTGGCCCTCGCCGCCGGCACCGCCCTGGTGCAGGTGCGCGACACCGTCGAGACGCCCGGCGTCGGCCCGGCCACCCAGGCCGCACCGCCGGTGGTTCCGTCCGCGACCGCCTCGGCGGGTCCGCAGGAGATCCTCGGTGGCCGGCGGCAGGTCCAGATCGTGCTGCCCGCCATGCGCGGGGCCACGTTGGCGATCGACCGCGACGGCGATCAGGTCCGGGCCAGCACCGAACAGAGCATCGACGATCGGGCGCTGTGGGTGCTGCGCCCCGAGGGCGACAGGTACCGGATCCTCCTGGCCGCCGGTGCCGAGGCGATCTGCATGACCGTCGTGCACGACGCCGCGCCGGGCAGCGTACGCGGGCGGGCGTGTGATGCCGCCGCCTCGACGCAGCTCTTCCGGATCGATCGGGTGCCGGACGGCAGCTACTCGGTCTTCCAGGGCAAGCGCTACGTCCAGGTGGTCGACGGCACCAACGCCCTGGTTCCCGACCTGCCTGAGGGCCTGACCACCACGTACGAGTTCCTGGATCGCGGCCCCGCCCCGCGCTGAACCCGTCTGCGCCGACGCGGGGCGAGCGTGGACGGGGCCGGATCGGGGACGGCCAGCCCGGCTGTCAGAGCCAGACCACGAGCCCGGTCAGGTCGTTGAGGACCGCGGCCACGCCCGCCCGGATGGCCGACGCGCACCGGTCCGCGGTGAACGAGTTCGGGTCGTACGTGGAGGACATCCCGAGCCCCTCGCCGCGGAACGACGCGCCGTCCCAGTCGACAGCCGTGACGTTGTGGGTGGGCTCGGCGAGCTCCGCGCCGACCACGAGGAACTTCTCGTCCAGGTGGTTCGGGGTGACCAGCGCGAGCCCGTCGATGAGGTCGTTGCCCGCGCTGACGATGAGGTCCGGGCCCATCTCCATCGCCTTGGCGATGCTGGGAACAGTGTCGTGCGCACTGCCGGCGACGATGGTCCTCAGGTCGACGTGCTCGTCGTCGGCCCACTCCTCGACCGCCGTCACGAGGGCCTTGGTCGGGTTGTCCGTACCGCTGGTCAGCAGGACGACTCGGTAGTCCTTCGGCGGGTGGACGTCGGCCCACGAGCCGGGCCGCGGGGTGATCGTCGCCTCCGGCGCGGGCCTTGTGGAGGGGTCGACGAACCCCGGGCCGAGAGTGCCGAGGGCGCTGGGCGCCGGACGTGGCTCGGACCAGTCGTCGCTGGAGTTGCAGGCGGAGACCAGCGCGGCGGTCGCGGCCAGCATGGCGACGGCCCGAAGCGGGGGGCGCAAGGTGATCGTCCTCCGGGTGGTGGCGGAAAGTGCGCATACTTCTTCGTATTCCTATCTCAATTCCGTTCACCGGTAATCGGTGGGCGGTCGTTAGAGGAAGTTGTTCTCCGACGGTTCGTCGGTGCGCGGGTTGGCGTTCACCCGCGACATGCAACGTGCACTGGCCAACCGAGGGAGTCGAATGTCAGGCCGCATCCGCCGTACCGTTATCGTCGCCGCTGTCGGATTCGCCGCAGCGGTGGTTCCGTTTCTGGGCGCCGCACCGGCGTCCGCGCACGGCTTCTCGTCGACCGTGTACGCGAAAATTGCAGCGGGAGATGAGGGTCACATTCGGACCGGTGTGGAGCTCGAATACGACCTCCTCGTCGTGTCCGCCGCGGATGCCGGCGACGACGACCCGCTCTTCCAGGCGGGAACCGCCGCGTTCGAGACGGGCGACACCGCCGCCCAGGCCGCCGCGCTGAAGGGTCACGCGTCGGCGGTACTCCGGTACGTCTCCGACCGGTTCGCTGTGACTTCCCGGGGTGCGGACTGCCGGCCTGCCCAGGTGGGTGACGCGACGATCGGCGAGCGCGAGGGCGTGCCGTACGCCGACCTGCTGCTCGACTGGACCTGCCCGGAGCGGGTCGACGAGCACGTGGTGCGCAGCGACCTCTTCCCGGATGGTGAGGGCTACGTCAAGGGCACGAAGACGATCGTCACGTACGAGATCGACGGCCGCTCGGGCAGTGCCGCGCTCGACGCGGCCAACCCGTCCTTCTCGACGGCGCAGGCCTGGTACGAGCGGTTCGGCGAGTTCTTCCTCCTGGGCGCCGAGCATCTGCTGACCGGGATCGACCACATCCTGTTCCTGCTGGCGCTCATCGCCGGGTCTCGGCGGCTTCGGGAGATCGTGCTCGCGGCCACCAGCTTCACGCTGGCGCACTCGGTGACGTTCATGCTCGCCGCGCTCGGCCTGGTCGAGGTGCCGGCGGTGATCGTGGAGCCGGTCATCGCGCTGTCGATCGCCGTCGTCGCCGGTTGGCACCT
Organism: Micromonospora sp. NPDC047753; assembly: GCF_040642735.1. Taxonomy (NCBI): domain Bacteria; kingdom Bacillati; phylum Actinomycetota; class Actinomycetes; order Micromonosporales; family Micromonosporaceae; genus Micromonospora; species Micromonospora sp. NPDC047753. The sequence continues at coordinate 3,704 of NZ_JBEYSL010000120.1, forward strand.
GTGGGGGATCTGGCGGCGTGGTGAGCACGCGGCTGACCTGGAGACGGTCGGGCGCGGTCACTTCAGCCTGGATCGGGCCGGCTGGATCCGCCTCGGCGTGGTGTTCTGCTTCGGCCTCGTGCACGGCCTCGGCTTTGCGGGCGCCCTGGGTATCGACGAGGCGTGGTCGTGGACCCTGTTGTGGTCGCTGCTGGTGTTCAACGTCGGCATCGAGGTCGTTCAGTTGACAATTATCGCTGTCGTCTTCCCGCTGCTGTTCGTGCTGCGCCGTCGTGCGCCGAAAGCCGGCCTCTGGGCGACCGGGGTCGTTTCTGCGGGCGTGTCCATTATGGGGTTGATCTGGTTTGTGCAGCGCGTTTCTGGATCATGAGCAGGGCTAAGTAGTTCGTGAAGTGCAGTCTTTCGCAAGATCACGTTCATGATCGGTTCATCAGGCGGCGAAAGCGTGGAATTGCTTCCCCAGCGTCGGGTGAAGGCACAATCCATTTCTCTATTTGAAAAGGGAACAATGTCGATGACATTGAGCACCTCGACACGGGCCTCCGCGCTCGTGCGGCGGCGCCTGGTCGCCGGGGTCGCAGCCGGGTTCCTCGGTCTGGGCGCGGCCCTCGGCAGTGGCCTGATGGCCACCGCGAGCGCGGCCGAGTCCACCACGATCAGCAGCGTGATCCTCGGCGTCGGCGCCAACGAGACCCAGCGCATCGTGACCTGGTACTCCTCCGCCGACACCGCGCAGAAGATCCAGCTCGCCCCGACCGCCGAGATCGTCAACGGCGAGTTCCCGGCCGGCGCGGTCAGCTTCGACGCCGTCGGCGCGGCGAACACCTCCACCACCGGGTTCAACCGGCACGCCACGATCAGCAACCTGCGCGAGAAGACGGCGTACTCGTACCGCGTCGGCGCCGAGGGCAGCTGGTCCCCGACGTACGCCTTCAAGACGCAGGACTTCGAGGGCGACTACGACTTCCTGTTCTTCGGTGACCCGCAGATCGGCTCGTCCGGCGACCGGCTCAAGGACCAGGCCGGCTGGGAGGACACCCTGAAGGTCGCCACCGCGGCCAACCCGAACGCGGAACTGCTGGTCTCCGGCGGCGACCACGTCGAGTCCGCCAACGACGAGGGTCAGTGGACCTCGTTCATGGCCCCCGACCAGCTGCGTCAGTACCCAGTGGTCGCCACCATCGGTAACCACGACGTCGGCGGCAAGTCCTACGAGCAGCACCACTTCACCCCGAACACCGACCGCACGGCCCCGTACTACGACAACGGGAACCCGGCGGGCACCAAGTCCGGTGGTGACTACTGGTTCGTCTACAAGGACGTGCTGTTCATCGACATCAACAGCAACAGCTACAAGCTGCCGACCGACGGCAGCAACGCCGGCGACGCCGCGCACGTCTCGTACATCACCGACGTGGTGAACAAGCACGGCTCCGAGGCCAAGTGGAAGGTGCTGGTCTACCACCACTCCATCTACTCGCCGGCCAGCCACGCGACCGACACCGACAACAAGCAGCGCCGGGAAGACTTCACCACGGCCTTCTCGAACCTCGGCATCGACATGGTGCTCCAGGGTCACGACCACAGCTACTCGCGCAGCTACTCCATCAAGAACGGCCAGAAGGAGAACCCGGCCGAGAAGCCGGGCGCGGCCGATGTCTTCCCCGGCCCGGGCGGCGTCATCTACGTGACCGCCAACTCGGCCTCCGGCTCGAAGTACTACGACATCAAGAAGCCGGACGCGACCGGCACCGGCATCAAGGGCAACGGCCCGGACCCGCTGGACCCGGACAAGTACTGGTACAACTCGGTGCAGAACCAGGAGCACGTCCGCAGCTACGTCAAGGTGCAGGTGCGCGGCGACAAGCTGGTTCTGGCGAACGTGCGCAGCGGCACCTGCGCGGCACCGAACGCGTCGGTCGAGGCCGGCCTCTCCTGCGTCAACACCCCGGAGGGCCAGCCGGTCGGCTCGATCGTCGACAACGTGACGGTGCACCCGTTCCACGGTGACGGTCAGGCCATCCAGGTCAACGTGCCGAACCCGGCCCCGGGCGAGTTCGGCTGGACGATCGACGGCTACAACGGTCTGGTCGACCTGGGTACCGCGCAGGAGCGCAACGGCACCTACTTCCAGGCCAACGGCAAGATCAACCCGATCCTCGTGTCGGACAGCCGCCGGTCGCTCGCCCCGTGGTCGATCTCGGCCAACGTCGGCGACTTCTCCGACGCCGACAAGACGTTCTCCGGCTCCTACCTCGGTTGGAACCCGTACGTGCTCGACGCCGGCGCGGGTGCCGAGGCCGGTGCCCCGGTCCTGTCGTCGCTCGACGACCAGGGCAAGGGCCTCTCGGTCTCCAGCGCGCTCGCCGCGGCCGCGCAGGGTCACCCGCGTGGCGGCGCCAAGCTCGGCGCTGACCTGGATCTGAAGATCCCGGACAGCATCGCGAAGGGCAGCTACCGCACCACCCTCACGATCACTGCGCTGAGCAGCTGACCGAACGGATCCATGCGGCGGGGTAGGCACCTTCGGGGCCTACCCCGCCACCCATTGCACCCCTCCCAAGATCACCTCAAGGAACTGACATGTACCCGCCCGTAACGCGCTGGAAGACACGCCTCCGTACGACAGCACTGTCCCTGCTCGCCGTCGTCGCGGCCGTCGGTGTCGGTGCCGGTCCCGCCCTGGCGGCGGACGGTAACGTCGCCTGGACGGTCCGGACGGCCTCCAACGGCTACGGCGAGGCCAGGTCCAGCTACAGCTACAACGTCAACCCGGGCGGTGCCGTCGAGGACGCCATGGTCGTGGCCAACCGCGGCCCGGCGCCGCTGACCCTCACCGTGTACGCGGCCGACGGCTTCACCACCGACGCCGGCCAGCTCGACCTGCTCACCAAAGACAAGAAGTCGATCGCGATCGGTGCCTGGGTGAAGCCGAACGCCGGCAGCGTCGTGATCCAGCCCGGAAAGACCGCCCAGGTCCCCTTCACTGTCGACGTTCCGCAGAACGCCACGCCCGGGGACTACGTCGGCGGCATCCTCACCACGCTGACCCAGGCCGACCAGGCTGAGGGGATCAACGTCGACCGGCGCCTCGGCATCCGGATCAAGTTGCGGGTGGGCGGCGAGCTGAAGCCGAACCTCGCGATCGAGAACCTCCACGTCACGTACGCCGGACCGACCAACCCGTTCAGCAAGGGTGACGCCACCATCACCTACCAGGTCCATAACGTCGGCAACGCGGCCCTGTCCGGGAAGCAGGCGGTGACCGTCTCGGGCCCGTTCGGCCTGCTGCGGGTGCGGGCCGAGGATGTCGCCGCGCCGCCGGAGCTGCTTCCGGGTGAGAGCTGGGACGTGTCGGTGCCCGTACACGGGGTGGCTCCCGCCATCTCGCTGGCCGCTACAGCGACTCTGACACCCCTGCTCACCGACGCCTCAGGCTCCACCACCTCGCTCAAGCCGGTCCAGGTCACCGCGCACGGCTGGGCCCTGCCCTGGATGCTGTTGCTGGTGCTCGTCGTGCTGATCGCCGTGCTCGTCGGGGCGTACCTGTACCGACGCCGCAACCGGGCGCGGAGCAAGGCGCGCGAGGACGCCCGCGTACGCGACGCCGTCGAGCAGGCGCTTCGGGGCCCGGAGCCGCAGACCTCCTGATCACGGCACCGGTCACCTCGGCTGGCTTCGGCCGGCGGAGGTTCTCGCCCGCCGGTCGGGGCGTCGGCGTTCGTCCTTGTGGGTGAACGGCGCTCAGCTCCGGACCACGCCTGTTCCCCAGCCGGCATGCTGCGACGGTGACGCCGGCACGGAGAGGGAATCCACATGGTTGACGGGGATCTGCCAGAGCGGATGCAGGCAGCGGCCTTCGACGAGTTCGGCGGGCCGGAGGTGATCACCCTGCGGAAGCTGCCGATCCCGCAGGTCGCCGACGACGAGGTGCTGATCAAGGTCTTGAGCGCCGGCGTCGGGGTGTGGGACGCGTACGAGCGGCAGGGCATGCTGGTGCCGGAGGGCTCGGCGCTCCCGATCGTGCCCGGCTCCGACGGCGCCGGAACCGTCGTCGCGGCCGGCAGCAAGGTGACCGACCTGGCTGCGGGTGACCTGGTCTACGTCTCCGCCACCACGCGGCCGAAGGGCGGCCTCTACGCCGAGTACGCGTCGGTCAAGGCGGAGTACGTGGCGAAGGTGCCCGACGGTGTGCCCGCCCAGCACGCGGGTGCCATGCCCACCGACGCGCTGACCGCACTGGCCGGGCTCGACGCGATCAGCCTGTCGGCCGGTGCCTGGCTGCTGATCTTCGGTGCGAGCGGCGGTCAGGGTCACCTGGCCGTGCAGTTGGCGAAGCGGCAGGGGCTGAACGTGATCGCCGTGGCGTCCGGGGCGGACGGCGTCGCGCTGGTGACCCGGCTCGGTGCCGACGTGTCCCTCGACGGCCACGGCGACATGACCGACGTGCTGGCCCGGATCCGGGACGCGGCGCCGGGCGGGGTGAACGCCATCCTGGCGATGGCCGGCGGCGCGACGCTGGACCAGCTCACCGAGGCGCTGGCCGACGGCGGGGTGGTCGCGTTCGCCCACGGGGTGCGCCCGGAGCCTCAGGAACGGCCGGGCGTCATGGTCCGCGCGTACGACGGCGAATCGAGCCCTCGACAGTTGCAACGCCTCAACGAACTCATCGAGGCGGGGCCGTTCGTGGTGCACGTCGCGGAGAAGTTCCCGCTGGGCAAGGTGCGCGACGCGCACCAGCGCCTACAGACGTCGTACGCCGGCAAGCTCCTGCTGACGGTGGCCTGAGACGTCAGGGCGTGCGCTGTTGCGGCACGCGTACCGAAGCCATGCCGGCCGCCGTCGCGGCCTGGATGCCCAGGTCGGTGTCCTCGAAGACCAGGCAGGACTCCGGGGGTACGCCGAGCTGCTCCGCCGCGAGCAGGAACGCCTCCGGGTCGGGCTTGGCCCGGGTGTAGTCGTCGGCGCAGACCAGCACGTCGAACCGGTCCAGCAGACCGAGCGCGTCCAGGGAGGCGGTGACCGACGCGCGGGTGCTGCCGGAGACGACGGCGAACGGAACCCGCCGGTGCGCGTCGTGGATGTGCGCCAGCACCTCGGGCACGGCGGCGAGCTGCGGCAGCAACTCCTGGTAGTAGCTCTCCCGGCGCTCGACGACGGCCTCCACCGGCATGGTGAGACCCTGCTGCTCGTTCAGAGCGACGATGATGTCGGCGGTGGGCCGCCCACCCCAGGCGTAGAAGAGGTCCTCGGGGAACTCGCAGCCCCACTCCTCAAGTGCCCGCTGCCAGGCCAGGTAGTGCAGCGGCATCGAGTCGACGATGGTGCCGTCGCAGTCGAACAGGTACGCGGCGAACGGCCCGGGGGGCAGAGGCAGACTCACCCGCGAAGGGTACAGCTCACTCGTTCGTGACAGCCCTCAGCTGGCTGAGCAGGTACGCGCGCTCCGGTTCGGTGCCGACCAACGTCAACGCGCTGCGGTACGCGGCCGCCGCCTCGTCGTACCGGCCGAGCCGGCGCAGCAGGTCGGCCCGCGCCGCCGGATAGGGGTGGTGGCCGCGCAGCCGAGGCTCGTCGGCCAACTCGTCGAGCAGCGCGAGCCCCGCCGCCGGCCCGTCCCGCATGGCGACCGCGGCGGCCCGGTTCAGCGCCACGATCGGTGAGGGCACCAGGCCGAGCAACACGTCGTAGAGGGCCACCACCTGCGGCCAGTCGGTGCTGGCCACGTCGGCGGCCTCGTCGTGCAGCGCGGCGATGGCGGCCTGCACGCCGTACGGGCCGGGCGCTCGGCCGGTCAGCGCGACCACCACCAGGCCCCGCCCCTCCTCGATCATCTGACCGTCCCAGCGTCCACGGTCCTGGTCGTCGAGAAGGATCATGGTGCCGTCCGGTCCGGTACGCGCGTCCCGGCGGGCGTGGACCAGCAGCATCAGACCGAGCAGCCCGGCGACCTCCCGCTCGGCCGGCAGCAGCCGACGCAGGATCCGGCCCAGCCGGATGGCCTCCTCGGCCAGGTCGATCCGTTGCAGATCCGGGCCGGAGCTGGCCGCGTACCCCTCGGTGAAGACCGAGTAGACGGCCTGGAGCACCGTGGGCAGACGACCGGGCAGCTCGTCGGGCCCCGGCACCCGGAACGGGATGCGCGCGTCGCGGATCTTCCGTTTGGCGCGGACGAGTCGTTGGGCCATGGTGGCCGGCGGCACCAGGAAGGCCCGCGCGACCTCGGTGGTCGTGAGGCCGGCCAGGAACCGCAGGGTGAGCGCGCCGCGATCCTGCGCGGCCAGCGCCGGGTGCGCACAGGTGAAGAAGAGCGCCAACCGGTCGTCGGGCAGGTCGCGGTCCGCGTCAGCGGGCGGCGCGGGATCGGCCCGCTCGGCCTCCGCCTGCAGTACGGCGAGCCGGGTCGCCAACACCCGGTCGCGACGCAGCCGATCCACCGCCCGACGCCGGGCCGTGGTGAGCAGCCACGCGCCCGGCCGGCTCGGGACGCCCTCGGTCGGCCAGTGCGTCAGCGCCGCCTCGATGGCCTCGGAGGTGACCTCCTCGGCCAGGTCGAGGTCACCGAAGCGGCGCACGAGCGAGGCGAGCAGCCGGCCGCGTTCCTCCCGGAACACCGCCTCCACCGACGACCCGACGGCTGCCCCCTCACCCGGCACTGTCACACCTGCATGTCGATCTCGAAGATCGGACGGACCTGGACCGACCCGGGGCCGACGGCTCCGGGACTGCGGGCCGCCCACTCCAGCGCGGCGTCGAGGTCCGGCACGTCGATGACGTCGTACCCGCCGAGCAGCTCTCGGGTCTCGGCGAACGGTCCGTCGGTGACCGTCCGCTCGCCGTCCGGGTTGACCTGCACTGTCGTACAGGTGGTCAGGTCCTGCAGGGGATGCCCGGAGACCCAGACCCCGGCGTCCTTCATCTCCCGGTCGTAGCGGATCCAGTCCTCGAAGCTGCATCCGTTGTCGACGACCTCCCCGTCGACCATGGGGCTCATGAACAGCAGCATGTACTTCACGTTTCGGCTCCTCTCGGTGCGGCGGGTCGCCGTACAGCATGACGACGAACGTGGGACGGGGATATCGACACGGCGCGTCAGCTTTTTCGTGGGCGTTCGTCGCGACGGTCCATCCGACGCTCGAACCAGGTCACCGCGATCAGGAAGGCGGTGAGCAGGGCGAGTGCCGCGAGTGGCGGGAGGGAGCGGCCGATCGGCAGCAGCACCAACGGCAGGAGCGCGGCCACGACCTGCCCGGGGTACGCCGTGCCCACGGTCAGCCGGCGGAACGCCAACCTGCTCAGCAGGTAGAGGGCGGCACCGCCGTAGAGCGCGGTCGCGGCCTCCCAGCCGAGCCGGCCGGGGTGCGCCGACTCCTCGGTGAGCTGGGCGATCACCTCCTCGATGCCGAGCGCGACATAGATGGCACCGATGATCAGCGTGGAGTGCCCGAGGCCGTACGCGTCGCCGGCGACGCGGGCCCGTCGCTCATCCGGCACGGTGCCGACCGCCTCCCGGGCGGCGGACGCCAGCCGATCGAAGTAGAGCCACCACAGGCAGACCGTGCTGGTGAGGCCGAGCAGAGCGGCCAGCAGGGCGGAGCCGACCGGTGCCATCGCCCTCGGGCCTGCGCCGGCGGAGATCAGGGACTCACCCAGCGCGATGATGAGCACCAGGCCGAACCGCTCGCTGAAGTGGTCCACGCTGCGCAGTTGCCACGGCCGGAAGGTGGACGCGAGCCGGGCACCCCCGATGTTCAGCAGGAACGCGATCGTCCAGAGCGCGGTCTGGGCCGCACCGCCGAGCAGGGCGCCGACGATCAGCGGCACCCAGCCCAGCACCACCGGCACTGTGAAGAACCGCAGCGTCGAGCGCAGTGGAGGGTTCGTCGCGCTCGCCCAGAACAGGATCACGAGCTGCACGGCCCGACCGAGCACGTAGGCCAGGGCGAGCGTCAGCGGCGCGTCGAACAGCTCCGGACTCTGCTGCCAGGCGTCCGGCAACACCAGCGCGGCCACGAAGATCGCCGCCATCGCGACCAGGGTGACCGCGCGGACCGGGCCGACGTCCGGCCGGACCAGGTTTCCCACCCAGATGTACGGCGACCAGGAGTACAGCAGCAGGAGCAGGAGGAGCAGCCCCTGGGCCAGGGTGAGCGCGCCCGGTGAGGACGCCATGAACGTGATGACCCGGGTGAGCGCGAAGACGAAGACCAGGTCGAAGAAGATCTCGAACATCGTGGTCCGGTGCGTCAGCCCTGCCGACACCGGACGAATGTCGAGAATCCTCCTCACCCTCGCATTCTGCGCCCTGGACCTGGCTGACGTCCGGATCCGCTGAGACCCCGATGGGTGTCGCAGCGGACCCGGCGCCACGCCGCCTACCGGACGCCCCGGTCTCAGGTCGAGGCGTCCGTCCGGCGTCGGCTCCGCTCAGCTCGCCGCCGCACCTGCTGGTACGCGCCGGTCAGCCCCATCGCCCGGCGTACCTCGAGCACCGTCTGGCGTACCTCCTGGCGGGTCCGTTCCGTACCCTCGACGATCAGTCGGTCGACCAGGCCCCGGTCGGCTTCGATCTCGGCCCGCCGCTGCCGGATCGGCGCCAGGAACCCCTCCAGCGCGACGATCAGCCGTTCCTTGACCTCCACGTCGCCCACCCGCCCGGCCCGGTAACGCCGGGCCAGGTCGGCCACCTCGTCGCGGTCCGGATTGAAAACCTCGTGGTACGCGAAGACCGGGTTCCCTTCCACAGTGCCCGGCACGTCGGCCCGCACCCGGTTCGGGTCGGTGTACATGCCGAGCACCTTGCGACGCACAGTCGCCGCGTCGTCGGAGAGCGCGATCGAGTTGCCCCGGCTCTTGCTCATCTTGGCGGCGCCATCGGTCCCCACCAGGCTCGGTGTGTCCGCCGGGATCAACTCGGGCACCGGGAAGACGGGGCCGTACAGGTGGTTGAACCGCCGGGCGATCTCCCTGGTCACCTCGACGTGTGCGGCGTTGTCCCGGCCGACCGGAACCACCTCCCCCTTCACGCAGAGGATGTCCGCGGCCTGGAGCACCGGATAACCCAGCAGCCCGTACGGCATCTCCTCCTTGCCGGCGTCGCGGGCCATGTCCTTGAGCGAGGGCACCCGTTCCAGCCGGGGAACTGTCACCAGGTTCTGGAGGAGGGTGTTGAGGTCGCCGACCTCGGGGATGGCCGACTGGAGGTAGAAGGTGGCCCGGTCCGGGTCGACGCCGGCGGCGAGGATGTCGGTCACCATCTCGCGGGCGTTGCCGGCGACCTGGTCGATGTCCTCGCGGCGGTTGCGGGTGGTGAGCATGTGCAGGTCGGCGATGATGAAGAAGCTCTCGTAGCGCCGGTGCAGCCGTACCCGGTTGGCGATGCTGCCGACGTAGTGGCCGAGGTGCAGGCGGCCGGTGGGCCGGTCACCGGTGAGCATTCGTGCGACGGACATGGTGGTGCCTCTCGTATCCGAAGGTGGGTCACGCGTGGGCGCGCGCCGAGCAGGGCTGGCTCAGCCCTGCTCGGTCAGCGGGATCGACTCAGCGAGTCGCCCGCCATCGCGCGCCGGCGCGAAACCGCAGACCACCGGCACGGAGGACGTTCAGAAGTTGCTCACGGCCATCGCCGGAGCTGGTCGGGATCTCGGAAACGGCACCGAGGGAGCGGCCGCCGACCAGGTCGACCGCCTCGGATGCGCAGTTGCCCGTCCGGACCACGGCCTCAGATTACCCGCGGGATGGCCCCGGGAGGCGGGAGGTAGCTGTCGGCGTAGTAGGCGCCGACGCGTTCCCGGTACTCCTGGTCGGCCGCTGCCGGATCGAAGGGTGGCGCGTCCTTGATCTGCTGGCGGGTCCGGTCGACGTGCACGACGCGCTCCTGGTGATCCACCCGGTCGACCGTTCCGGCCGGCAGCAGCACCTTCTGGCCGAAGATCCACGGCCCGGTGTCCACCACCAGGTGCCCGGCGTCCGCCTCGTCGCTCGTCTCGTCGATGGTGCCGATGCGCCCGTCGCTCGCCTGGACCTGATAGCCCACCAGGTCGACGGGCGTACCCGGGCCGGGGGCGTCCGGGCCGTCGTGTCCACCCTCCTGACCGTCCGGAGGGGTGACCGAGGGGGTGGTCTGCGTGTACCCGCCGGCCAGGGCGGACGGATCACGCCAGGCCCAGGGGTTGAAGATCGAGGTTTGCATGGGGCACCTCCGAAGGACGGTCCTCAGCTGTCCCCCTTCGCAGTGCCCATCCCGCTGACGCCGGAAACAGCCGGCACTCAACGCGGGGTGCTCCGGCCCAGGTGCGGCAGAGCGCCGCGTCCGCGTCGCCGGCCCGGTGAGCAGGTGCGCTGGCATACTCGGCTGCCATGGTGCTGTCGCGAGGGTGGAGTCTCTTCCTGGTCGGAGTCGGCGTCTGGACCTGGGTGATCTGGCCGAGGTTCGCGGTGGCCATCTGGCAGGACCCGCGGTCCTGGGCGTCCGGCACGGTGGCCGAGGGTGCGGCCACGAGTTTCCTGTGGGTACACGCGCTGCTGATCGCCGCATCCCTGGCTATCGGCACCACCGCCGGTGTTCTCGGCGTCCGGGCCTGGCTCGCCGCTCGGCGGCGGCAGCCGTCCTGATCGTCGCTACCCGGCAGCCGTCCTGACCGCTGCCGCTACTGCGGATAGACCGCGCGACGCCCCCACTACGGATGGTTGCCGAGCCCTGGTTCCTGCGGAGCGGGTCTGACCTGGGAAAACTGCTCAGACGAACGAATGTGACGCGCGCCGCTACCCGTGGATTTGACGATCAAACCCGCAGACGCGTAACTTTCTCTCTGCCAGCGCGGAACGGGGCAAACGGGACGAAAGTCCTAGAGCGCCGAAACGGGATGGCAACCGGGTCAAGCAGGGGTTCGCTCCTGGGAGACGCGGTCCGGGCGGGGCTCGCCGGATCGGCCGCGAGGCGGATTTGGTGCGGCGAAGCCGACCGGGTAAGGTTCACGACCGGCAGGGAACCGGGCGAGACTGCGGGAAACCGCAGCGGCCGGTCTGCTGAATCCGACGACCTGACGCAGCGGTTCGCTGCTGCGTGAGTGCGCCGGCGCTGACCCGTACGAAGCATGACAGACCGGGACACACGGTTTGACACGGCGAAGACGGTGAGGTAACGTAGTAAAAGTGCCCGGCGCGAGAGCGACGGGGACGCGGTACGAAAAGCAGAAATTCGGTGGGGTGTAAGGCGATCTGAGCAATGTCGGCGACCGCCTCGGCTCTGTCTCCACGCAACGGCGGCCGATGGCATCAGGATGAG
>NZ_JBEYSL010000121.1:0-14942 GCF_040642735.1 Micromonospora sp. NPDC047753
CGCCCACCGCTGGGCGGTGGGCGGGACGGCCTGCTCACTGTCTGGCACTATTCCGGATCCGCGACCGCGACCAGCGCGGGGCGCAGCAGCCGCTCACCGAGCTGGTAGCCGCGTCGCATGACCTGTACGCAGGTCGGCTCGCTGACGTCGGCCGACGTCTGGTGCGCGACCGCCTCGTGCCGGGTCGGATCGAACGGGTCGCCCTGCTCGCCGAAGGCGTTCAGACCGAACTTGCCCAGCGCGGTGGTGAGCTGTTCCGCCACCGTGCCGAACGGCCCGACCAGGTCGCCGTGTTCCCGGGCCCGGTCCAGGTCGTCCAGGATCGGCAGCAGCGCGGCCAGCACCGAGCCGGTCGCCTGCTCCTGCACGAGGCTGCGGTCCCGGTCGACCCGCTTGCGGTAGTTGGCGTACTCCGCCGACACCCGCTGGAGATCCCTGGTCCGCTCGTCCAGCTCGGCCCGTAGTGCCTCCAGCTCGGCGCCGAGCGAGGTGCCCGCGCGGCCACCGTCCACCGGCTGCGCCGGGGCGTCCACCACCGCCGGACCGGACGGCTCCGGCCCGTCGGTGGAGTTGACCTCGACCTCGATCTCATCGACCACGACCTCGGCGTCCTCGACCAGACCCTCGGCCGGCACACCGGTCTCCGCGTCCGCGGCGGTCCCCTCCGGCTCGGCGGTGTCGACGAGCTTACGGTTGTTACGGATGACGACCCGCTCCCCGTCGCCGGTCGGCTCCGTGGTCGCGGAGCCACCCGGCGTCGACCCGGTGTCGCCCGGGTCGGCGGCTCGTGGCTTCTGCGTCATGCGGCTACCTCATCCCCTTCGCGGTGGAAACGTGTCGGAGGCCGACGGTCACTTCTTGCCGTCCTCGTCCACGATTTCCGCGTCGACCACGTCGTCGGCACCGCCGGCCTGCGGGCCGGTCGCACCCGTCGCGCCGGTCGCGCCCGGGCCAGGCTCGCCACCCGGCTGCTGACCCTGCTCGGCCTGAGACGAGTAGAGCAGCGAACCGGCTTGCTGGGAGACCTGAGCCAGCTTCTCGTGCGCCGACTTGATCTTCTCGATGTCCTGACCGCCGAGGGCGCCACGCAGCTCGCCGAGCGCCTCGTTGAGCTGCTCGCGGTTCTCAGCGGGCAGCTTGTCGCCGCTCTCGGCGAGGAACTTCTCGGTCTGCCACTGGAGCGCCTCGGCCACGTTGCGGGTCTCGGCGTCGTCGCGGCGACGCTTGTCCTCCTCCGCGTGCTCCTCGGCGTCCCGGCGCATCCGCTCGATGTCGTCCTTCGGCAGCGAGGAGCCGCCGGTGATCGTCATCTTCTGTTCCTTGCCGGTGCCCAGGTCCTTGGCGTGCACGTTGACGATGCCGTTGGCGTCGATGTCGAACGCGACCTCGATCTGCGGCACGCCGCGCGGCGCCGGCGGAAGGCCGGTCAGCTCGAAGGTGCCGAGCTTCTTGTTGTACGCCGCGATCTCCCGCTCACCCTGGAACACCTGGATCAGCACCGACGGCTGGTTGTCGTCGGCCGTGGTGAAGACCTCGGAACGCTTGGTCGGGATGGTGGTGTTGCGCTCGATCAGCTTGGTGAAGATGCCGCCCTTGGTCTCGATGCCCAGGCTCAGCGGGGTCACGTCGAGCAGCAGGACGTCCTTGACCTCACCCTTGAGCACGCCGGCCTGGAGGGCGGCGCCGACGGCGACCACCTCGTCCGGGTTGACGCCCTTGTTGGGGTCACGGCCGGTGAGCTGCTTGACCAGGTCGGTCACGGCGGGCATCCGGGTCGAACCACCGACCAGGATGACGTGCTCGACGTCGGAGATCTTGATCCCGGCGTCCTTCACGGCCTGCTCGAACGGGCCCTTGCAGCGGTCCAGCAGGTCCTGCGTCATCCGCTGGAACTCGGCACGGCTCAGCGTCACGTCGAGGTGCAGCGGGCCGGCCGCGCCGGCGGTGATGTACGGCAGGTTGATGTTGGTGGTGGTGGCGGCGGACAGCTCGATCTTGGCCTTCTCGGCCGCCTCGCGGAGCCGCTGGAGGGCCATCTTGTCCTGCGAGAGGTCGATGCCGTGCTCACCACGGAACGTCTTGACCAGGTGGTCGATGATCCGCTGGTCCCAGTCGTCGCCACCGAGCTGGTTGTCACCGCTCGTCGACTTGACCTCGACGACGCCCTCGGCCAGCTCCAGCAGCGACACGTCGAAGGTGCCGCCTCCGAGGTCGAAGACCAGGACGGTCTGCTCCTTGGAGCCCTTGTCCAGCCCGTATGCCAGGGCGGCGGCCGTCGGCTCGTTGACGATCCGCAGCACGTTGAAGCCGGCGATCTCACCGGCCTCCTTCGTCGCCTGGCGCTGGCTGTCGTTGAAGTAGGCCGGAACGGTGATCACCGCGTCGGTGATCTGCTCGCCCAGGTACGCCTCGGCGTCCCGCTTGAGCTTCATCAGCGTCCGGGCCGAGATCTCCTGCGGGGTGTACTTCTTGCCGTCGATGTCGACGGACCAGTTCGTGCCGACCTCGCGCTTGACCGACCGGATCGTCCGGTCCGGGTTGGTCACCGCTTGGCGCTTGGCGACCTCACCGACGAGCACCTCGCCGTTACGGGCGAACGCGACGATCGAAGGAGTCGTCCGCGAACCCTCAGCGTTGGCGATGACGGTGGGCTCACCGCCCTCGAGAACGCTGACGCAGGAGTTCGTCGTGCCGAGGTCGATACCGACCGCACGTGCCATCTTCGCTTCCTCGCTTCGTAAGGTTGTGCAGGTGACGGGCATCGCCCGTGGGCTGCTGGCGAGCACCGCCCGCAGCGGGCCCCACCACAAGTTGAGTGAACTTGACTCAATAGTGCCACGCGTTGGCCAATCGTCAAGGTGACTTGAGTCAACCCGACGCAACCCAGCCGTTATTACCGTCCGGTTGTCTTCCCTTGCATCGGTCGGGCACGCTTTAGCGGTGACGACGCACGGCGATCCCGCCACCCTTTCCGGTGCGCCCGCCGTCGCAGCCCGCACCGACCCGCCGGCCGCCGCGGAGGAGCCCCCCGCCACCACCGGGGACGACAGCCTCCCCGGCGCACTGTCGGGCCTCCGGGAGGCGATCGGCGCGACCCGCTATCCCCTCGCGCTGCCCACCGCCGGCCCCGCCCGGCACACCGCCACCGCACTCACCGACCAACTCGACGACTACCTGCTGCCCCGGCTCGCCCGGCTGGACGCCCCACTGCTCGTGGTGGTCGGCGGCTCCACCGGCGCGGGTAAGTCGACCCTGGTCAACAGCCTGGTCAAGGCCCGGGTCAGCGCCGCCGGCGTGCTCCGGCCGACCACCCGCTCCCCGGTGCTGGTCTGCAACCCGTCCGACGCGGCCTGGTTTCGGCAGGGAGAGCTCCTGCCCGGTCTGACCCGCACCACCGAGCCGAGCGACGATCCGCGCGCCCTGCACCTCGTCACCGCCCCGGCCCTGCCCGCCGGGCTGGCCTTCCTCGACGCGCCCGACATCGACTCGGTCGTCGACGCCAACCGGGCACTCGCCACCCAACTGCTGGCCGCCGCCGACCTGTGGCTCTTCGTCACCACCGCCGCCCGGTACGCGGATGCGGTGCCCTGGGAGCTGCTGCGCAGCGCCCGGGCGCGCGGCGCCGTGATCGCCATGGTGCTGGACCGGGTGCCCGCCGAGGCCACCGACGAGATCGCCGCGCACCTGACCGAGATGCTCGCCGAGCAGGATCTCGGCCGGGCGCCGCTGTTCGTGCTGCCCGAAACCTGGGTCGACGGTCAGGGGCTACTCCCCGAGGGGGTCACCGCCCCCCTTGCCGACTGGTTCGCCCGGTTGGCCGCCGACGTGGACGCGCGGGCGGCGGTGGTCCGCCAGACCCTCGACGGGGCGCTGGCCGCACTCCACCCCGCCGTGGAGGATCTGGCCGACGCCGCCGACGAGCAGCTCGCCGCCGCCGACGGGCTGGACGAACGGGTCCGGGCCGCGTACCGGGGTGCCGAGCGCACTGTCGAGCAAGGGCTCCAGGACGGCCGGCTGCTCCGGGGTGAGGTGCTCGCCCGCTGGCAGGAGTTCGTCGGCACCGGCGAGCTGTTCCGCACGCTGGAGGCACGGATCGGCCGCCTCCGGGACCGGGTCGTGGCCGCCGTCACCGGTCGGCCGGCGCCCGCCGTCGAGCTGCGCAACGCCATCGAGTCCCAACTGGTGACGCTGCTGCGCGGGGTGGCCTCGGAGGCCGCCGAGTCCGCGTACACCGGGTGGAAGGCACACCCGGCCGGCGCCGGGCTGCTCGACCCGGCGCTCGCCCACCCGAGCGACGACCTACCCGAACGCGCCGAGCGCATGGTCCGGGACTGGCAGCGCGGAGTGCTGGAACTGGTCCGGGTCGAGGGCGGTGACAAGCGGTTCGTGGCCCGCACCGCCGCGTACGCGGTGAATGCCACCGGGCTGGCCGTGATGATCGCCGTCTTCGCCTCCACCGCGTTCATCCCGACCGGGCTGGAACTGGCCACCGGTGCCGGCACCACTGTCGCCGCGCAGGCCGTCCTCCAGGCGATCTTCGGCGACCAGGCGGTGCGTACCCTCGCCGCAAAGGCCCGCACCGACCTGCTGGGCCGGGTGCGGACGCTGCTCGACGAGGAGGCCGACCGTTTCCTGAGCCGCACCGCCGACGCCCGCCCCGCCGCGGACGCCGGCGACGGGCTGCGGAGGGCCGCCGGCCGGGTCGAGCTGGCCCGGCACCGCAGCGGCCTGTCCGCCGCCGACGAGGAGGGCTCCCGGTGAGCAACATCGCCGGCCGGGTACGCGAGGTGTTCCGCGGGGACCAGCGGGTCGACGCCGACGCGCTGATCGCCCGCCTGGACGCGGTACGCCGGTTCCTGACCGCCGTGGACGGTCTGCTGCCGGACGCCGACCTGGTGCCCGCGCACACCCTTGTCGAGCGGGCCGGCACCCGGCTCGCGCTGTCCCGGGACCACACTGTGGTCGCCCTGGCCGGTGCCACGGGCAGCGGCAAGTCCAGCCTCTTCAACGCGTTGGCCCAACTGGAACTCTCGCCGGTCGGGGTGCGCCGGCCGACCACCGGCGTCACCCACGCCTGCGTGTGGGGGCCGCTGGAGGGCGCCAACCATCTGCTCGACTGGATCGGCGTACTGCCCCGACACCGCTTCGTCCGGGAGAGCGCCCTGGACGCGGACGACGAGACGGCCCTGCACGGGCTGATCCTGCTCGACCTGCCCGACTTCGATTCGGTGCAGCGATCGCACCGGCTCGAGGTGGACCGACTCCTCGGCCTTGTCGACCAGGTGGTCTGGGTCGTCGACCCACAGAAGTACGCCGACCGGGTCATCCACGACAGCTACCTGCGCGAGTTCCACCGGCACCGGGACGTCACCCTGGTCGTGCTCAACCAGGCCGACCGGCTGCCCCCGGCCGAGGTGCCCCGGGTCCTGGACGACCTGCGTCGACTGCTCGACACGGACGGGCTGACCGGGGTGCCCCTGCTTGCCACCACCGCCATCGATCCGGCCGGAATGGTCGGACTGCGCAACGCGCTGGAGCGCACGGTCGCCGAGCGGCAGGCCGCGTTGCGCCGGCTCGCGGGTGACGTCGACACGGTCGTCGCCGGCCTGGACGAGCTGGTCGGTTCGGCCCGGCCGGCGGGCGGGCCGGACGACACCTCCGTCAACGGGCTGAACCGTGCTCTGGCCGGGGCCGCCGGGGTGCCGGCGGTGACCGAGGCCGTGGAGCGGGCGTACCGGCACCGGGCCGGCGCGGCCACCGGCTGGCCCGTGGTCCGGGGCTGGCGGCGGTTGCGGCCCGACCCGCTGCGTCGGCTGCACCTGCCGGGCCCGAGCGGTGACCAGGCCGACCCGGCGGAGAGCCTGGTGGCGGCCACCTCGGTACCGGACCCGACGGCCGCCCAGCGCTCGGCGCTCGGTCTCGCCATCCGCGCGGTGGCCGACCGGGCCGCCGCCGACCTGCCAGCGGCCTGGCCCGGCGCGGTGACCACCGCCGCCCGGTCCCGCCTCGGCGACCTGCCGGACGCACTGGATCGCACGATCGCCGGCACCGACCTCGGCCTCGACCGTCGCCCGCTGTGGTGGCGGCTCGT
Organism: Micromonospora sp. NPDC047753; assembly: GCF_040642735.1. Taxonomy (NCBI): domain Bacteria; kingdom Bacillati; phylum Actinomycetota; class Actinomycetes; order Micromonosporales; family Micromonosporaceae; genus Micromonospora; species Micromonospora sp. NPDC047753. Next base: position 6,092 of record NZ_JBEYSL010000121.1, read on the forward strand.
CGGCGGTGTGCAGTGGTTGGTCACCCTCGCCGCCGTGGTCGGGCTGGGCTGGTTGGTGCTCGGCTACGCGCTGCGGGCACTCGGCCTGCCCGCGCTGGACAACCCGATGATCGGCCAGGTGCCGCTGCCGACCGTCCTGCTGCTCGGCGGCCTGCTGGCCGGGCTGCTGGTGGCGGCGCTGACCCGGCCGGTGGTGCGCCTGGCCGCCCGGCGCGCCCGGGCCCGCGCCGACCAGCGGCTGACGGCGCGGGTCGCCCAGGTGGGCGACGAGTACGTACTGACACCGGTACGGACCGTGCTCGGCTCGTACGCCCAGGCACGCGACGCGCTGCGGGACGCCGGACGCCGCTGACGCTCCGCACGGCTCGCTACCGCTCTGCGTACGCCCCGGGCGGCGTAGGGTCGGAGCATGGCCACGCCTCAGACCCCCTACGACGCGGTGCTGCACGCCGCACGCGACGTGACCAAGCTGGAGTCCGCCCTCGACGCCGAGATGCTCGGCAGCGCCCTGCTGGGCAGTGTCTACGCCATCGCGGAGACCGACCGCGACGCCGCCGTACGGGAGTTCGTCACCGGCTTTCTCGCCGCCACCGCCCGCCGCAGGGTCGCGGCGGCGACCACCATCCGGCAGGTCTTCGCCACCCTCGTTCCGACCGCCGAGGGCGCCGACCGGGTGCGCCCGGGCAGCCAGGCGCCCACCTGGACGGCCCAGCTCGGCCGGGTGCACCTCACCGGCACCTGGGCGTACGGCGACGTGTACGGCGACCAGACCTCCTACCTCGCGACCTTCGCCTACGACGACGAGTCCGGCGGCTCGGAGCACGCGCTGGTGGCCCTGGTGGACCACAACATCGGGATCACCAAGGACATCTTCGTGGGCGGTCCGGCCGAACGGATCCTGGACCAGGTCCGGCAGATGTGCGCCGACGACGAGCTGACCTGGTTCCGTACCGAAGATCCAGCCCGGTTCCGGGGCGAGGTGGCTCGCCATCTGGCGGTCACCGACGACCTGGGCGAGTTGCCCGGCGAAGGGTCGCTCGCCACCGACCGGGCGTTGGTCGGGGCCCGGTTGGCGATGCTGCCCACCGCGGCCGACCCGACCGGTCCGGCGGAGGTCGAGCCGCTCTCCGCAGCCGAGCGCACCGACCTGGTCCGGCGGTTCCTCGCCGCGCCGGAGGCCGCCCGCTTCGGGCTGGACGCCGTCGACGGCCCGGAGTTGGCCTCGCTGCACTTCTGCCTGAGCCTGCTGCTGGACCACTCGGCGAGCTTCCCGGACGCCGATCCGATGCGCTGGAGTCCGGCGGTGTCCGGGCTCTTCCTGCTGGACTGGGTGCACCGCCGGGCCGTGCTGGACATGGACGACGCGGCGATGCTCCCCCGGGTGCTGCGGGCCTGGGCGCGGTACGCGTCGCGCCAGCGCGGGCTGCCCGAGGCGGCGACGACACGCACCGACGAGGCGATCGAGGAGATGGTGCCGGAGTTCGCCCGCCTCTACTCGACCGGTGAGCGGCGCAGCGCGGCCACCGCCGCGGTGGCGCAGCTGATGGCCGACGGGGTGGACCCGGACGACCCGGCCGCGCTGGACGCGTGGATCGAGGCGAACCGCCACCGCCTCGCCGACGACGGCGCCTGACGGCGTCTGAGGGTGGGCGGCTACGCGCCGCCCGCCCTCGGCCCGGCCGGCATCGCCCTCCGGGGCCCGGCCAGCGCAGCCCGCCGTGGGTCGAGCCAGCGCAGCGGGTCCGGGGCCCGGGCTGCGCCGCAGGTTTCGGGTCGGGCTAGCGCATCGAACCGAAGATCACCGCGGCGATCAGGGCGCCGAGCGCACCTCCGGCCAGCACCTGTGCCAGGGTGTGGTCTTTCAGCCGTACCCGGGACCAGCCGACCACCGCCAGCAGCGGTGCGGCGACGACCAGCCGGGTCCCGAAGGTGAGCATCAGGATGACCAGCGTGCCGGCGGCCACCGCCGAGTGGATCGACATCTTCCACCAGTGGCTGACCGATACGGCGACGACGAGGCCGACGAGGCCGGACACCGCCAGGGCCAGCACCGGGCGGGGCGCACCGAGCACGGCGAGCAGGGCGAGCCCTGCCGCGACCGAACCGAGGCCGACCAGCAGCGGGGCCCGGCGCTGCTCCCGGCGGCCGACGTGGTGGTCGGTGAGCCGGCCCCGGCGTACCCCGCCGACGATGTAGGCGAACGGAATGCCGGTGACGAAGAGAGTGGCGAGCAGACCCCAGACGAGGCCCTGACCGGGGCGGCTGGCGCTGCGCCAGCTCACCGTGATGATCAGCAGCGACACGAGTACCGCCGGGGCGGTCACCTCGGTGACCAGCCGGGCGATCCGCAGCCCCGGGCCGGGCCGGGTGGTGACCGGGCGGGGTTCCGCACCGCCGCCCACGCCACCCCCTCCGGTACGCGCCTACCGCCGAGCGCCGCCGTCGCCGGACGGGTCGCGCCTGATCGTCACCGTACCGTCGGCGAGACCGCAGGGTGTGTCGGTCCGGCCAGTGGCGCCGGGCTGACGCTGGGCGTCGGGGCGACGGCCGACGGCGACGGGATCACCGGGCCGGGTCGGCGGGTCGGTACCGCGGGCGGCGTGGGTGTGGGGGCCGGGACGGACCGGGTGCTGGTCGGCACGGCGGTCGCTGTCGCGCCGTCGGTCGGCGTGGGCGTCGGGTCCACCGTCAGGGTCGGGGTCGGATCAGGATCGGCCGAACTGGAAGGGTCCGCCGAGTCGGTCGGGTCCGGGTCCGCCGAGTCGGTGGGCTCCGGTTCGGTCGGTTCCGGGCCCGGCGAGTCGGTCGGGTCCGGCGGATCGGTCGGGTCCGGCGGATCGGTCGCATCCGGCGGGTCGGTCGGGTCCGGGTTGGTCGGCGGTGGCGGAGCGACGGGCGGGGGTACCGGCGGCGAGCTGCTGCGCGTGGGTCTCGGTGCCACCGGCGGGGCGGTCGTCCACCGGGTGGGCCCGGGATCGGCAGCGGCGGGCCCTCCCCGCGCGTGCGACGGCGCGGCCGGCAGCCAGCCGCTGGTCGGGCCGACGCTGGGTGTGCCGAGCGGGGGAAGCGCCGGTTGGCTGGTCATCGGCATGGGGATCACCACCGGCCCGACGGACGGGGTCGGCATGAACGGGATGCTGCTGTCCGGTAGGGCGCTGCTGCCCGGGGTGGCCGAGCCCGCGCTGATCGCGGCGAGGATGGGCATCGACGCCGTGCCGGCCAGCAGCGCGACGGTGAGCAGGTAACCGCGGGAGGCGCCACCGGCGCCGGGGGCCCGGTGGACACCGACCACCCGGCGATAGCCGCCAGCCGACCGGTGCCGACCGAGCGCTGGTGTGCCGGGACCGTCACCTGGCTCGTACACCGCACACCCCTAGTCGTCGGCCGTGGGAGGACATGAATGGACGCCGCCGTAGGGTAAAACCCGACAAATAGCCCGATAGGCGCGATCCTGCGGGAACCAGCCTGGCGCAGTCACCCTGAGTCAGCCAACCTCCACCGCGTGTCGACACGCAGTGCTGCCCGAACGGTGACGAATCGTGCCGCAACGCATCGAAAACGCCGGCCGGCATGATGGCGACAAACGGCGTCAAAGCATGGGCAGTCGGATTGCGGAGGCAGGCGTACTGTGGGCGCGCTCACCTGCTCTGCGAATATGGAGCACGACGGCAACGCAGCCGTGACCTCCGCGCACCCTCGCGGCAGGCGCGGTTGAGCGCCGGCGCTCCCGATCCGGGTTCGGCCAGACCCCGGATCACGCCGTGCGGCAACCCCCACCGGGGCTAGGCGCGGCCGCCAGGAACCGGCCCGGCAGCAGCCGGGCAGGCGCACGAGTTGCGCGGCCGGGTGACCCCCCGGTGCCGACGCAGACACGACAGGGAGACACCGATGGCAAAGGGCGACCCCGGGGGCACCACCCGCAGCAGGCGGGCTGCACCCCGCTCCAGGAAGGGCGCGGCCGGCGACCCCGCGCTGGTGCAGCTACTCACCCCCGAAGGCGAGCGGATCGACAGCGCCATCGGGCCGGACGGCACCGAGTACCGCGTCGACTTCACCGACGAGGAATACCGCGGTCTCTACCGCGACCTGGTGCTGGTCCGGAAGCTGGACGCCGAGGCGACCGCTCTCCAGCGTCAGGGCGAGCTGGGCCTGTGGGCAAGCCTGCTCGGCCAGGAAGCCGCCCAGGTCGGCTCCGGGCGGGCGCTGCGTACCCAGGACATGGCCTTCCCGACCTACCGGGAGCACGGCGTCCTCTACTGCCGGGGCATCGACCCGATCATGCCGCTCGGCCTGTTCCGCGGCGTCGACCAGGGCGGCTGGGACCCGAACGAGTTCAAGTTCAACATGTACACGATCGTCATCGGGGCGCAGACCCTGCACGCGACCGGCTACGCGATGGGCATCACCATCGACGGCAAGACCGGCACCGACGACGGCGAGGCGGCGATCGCCTACTTCGGTGACGGCGCCACCAGCCAGGGCGACGTGAACGAGGCATTCGTCTGGGCCAGCGTGTTCAACGCGCCGCTGGTCTTCTTCTGCCAGAACAACCAGTACGCGATCTCCGAGCCGCTGGAGCGGCAGACCCGCGTCCCCCTCTACCAGCGGGCCGCCGGCTTCGGCTTCCCCGGCGTACGGGTGGACGGCAACGACGTGCTCGCCACGTACGCGGTCACCCGCACCGCGCTGGACAACGCCCGCCTCGGGCAGGGCCCGAGCCTGATCGAGGCGTACACCTACCGGATGGGCGCGCACACCACCTCCGACGACCCGACCCGCTACCGGATCGCCAGCGAGGTCGAGGCGTGGCAGGCCAAGGACCCGATCGCCCGGGTCAAGGCCTTCCTGGAGAAGCAGCAGATCGCCGACGCGGGCTTCTTCGCCGAGGTCGACGAGCAGGCCCGCCGCGAGTCGGTGCACCTGCGTGAGCGGGTGCTCGAGATGCCGAACCCGGAACCGGTGACGATGTTCGACAACGTCTACCCCAACGGGTCTCCGCTGCTCGACGAGCAGCGCGCGAAGTTCAGCCGCTACATGGAGTCGTTCGAGGGGAGCGCCCACTGATGGCCACGGAGACGCTCACCATCGGAAAGGCCCTCAACACCGGTCTGCGCCGCGCCCTGGAGAACGACCCCAAGGTCATCATCATGGGCGAGGACGTCGGCAAGCTCGGCGGCGTCTTCCGGATCACCGACGGTCTGCAGAAGGACTTCGGCGACCAGCGGGTGATCGACACCCCGTTGGCCGAGTCCGGCATCATCGGCACCGCTGTCGGTCTGGCCATCCGCGGCTACCGGCCGGTCTGCGAGATCCAGTTCGACGGCTTCGTCTACCCCGCGTACGACCAGATCGTGTCGCAGGTGGCGAAGATGCACTACCGCTCGGGCGGCAAGCTCAGCATCCCCATGGTGATCCGGATCCCGTTCGGCGGCGGCATCGGCGCGGTCGAGCACCACTCCGAGTCGCCGGAGGCGTACTTCGCGCACACCGCCGGCCTGAAGGTGGTGACCTGCTCCAACCCGCAGGACGCGTACGTGATGATCCAGCAGGCAATCGCCTCGGACGACCCGATCGTCTTCCTGGAGCCCAAGCGGCGCTACTGGGAGAAGGGCCAGGTCGACCTGGACGCGCCGCTGTCCGACGCGTACCCCCTGCACTCGGCCCGGGTCGTGCGGCCCGGCACCGACGTCACCGTGCTGGCCTACGGTCCGATGGTGCGGACCTGCCTGGAGGCGGCGACCGCCGCCGCCGAGGACGGCCGGGAGCTGGAGGTCATCGACCTGCGCTCGCTCTCGCCGCTGGATCTGACCGCGGCGTACGAGTCGGTGAAGCGCACCGGCCGTGTGGTCGTGGTGCACGAGGCGCCGTCCAACATCGGCCTCGGCGCCGAGTTGGCCGCCCGGATCACCGAGGAGTGCTTCTACTCCCTGGAGTCGCCCGTGCTGCGGGTGACCGGCTTCGACACCCCCTACCCGGCCGCCCGGGTGGAGGAGGAGTACCTGCCCGACCTCGATCGTGTGCTCGACGCCGTCGACCGCACCTTCGGCTGGTGAGCGACATGTCCCGGATCAAGACGTTCAACCTGCCCGACCTGGGCGAGGGGCTGACCGAGGGCGAGATCCTGGCCTGGCTGGTCAAGGTCGGCGACACCATCGAGCTGAACCAGCCGATCGTCGAGGTGGAGACGGCGAAGGCGGCCGTGGAGATCCCGGCGAAGTGGGCCGGCCAGGTCCAGGCGATCCACCACCCGGAGGGCACCACGGTCGAGGTCGGTACGCCGATCATCGCGATCGACACCGACCCGGGTGCCGGGCCGCTGGAGGCGCTGTCGACCACTGCCACGCCCAGCGGTGACCTGCCCACCCCGTCGGCGGCCTCGCTGGCGGCGGTGGAGGTGGCACCGGCCGAGGGCATGATCGAACCCGGTCTGATCGGCGGTGCCGCCCCGGGTGGGCGGACGGCGGTGCTCGTCGGTTACGGGCCGCGTACCACCGCCGCGAAGCGCCGCCCCCGCAAGGGCGCCGCCCCTTCTGGGGTCGATCATGGAGTTGTGGTGGGTGACAAACCGACCCCGACTCCCACGATTCCGGCACCACAAGTCCATGATCGACGCGGCGGGGTGAGCGGGGGAGCCGTACTGGCCAAGCCGCCGGTGCGCAAGCTCGCCAAGGATCTCGGGGTCGACCTCGCCACGTTGACCGGGTCGGGGCCGCTCGGCTCGATCACCCGGGAGGACGTGCAGCAGGCGGCGAGCGGCGCGAGCGTCGTGGTTGCCGAGCCGATCGCGGCGACGGCAGCGCCCAGCTTCGGCGCGGACCGGGAGCAGCGCATCCCGGTCAAGGGCGTCCGCAAGCTGACCGCCGAGAACATGTCCCGCTCGGCGTTCACCGCCCCGCACGTGACGGAGTTCCTGACCGTCGACGTGACCCGGGCGATGAAGGCACTGGACCGGCTGCGCGGCCGGCGGGAGTGGCGCGACGTACGGGTCTCGCCGCTGCTGCTGGTGGCGAAGGCGGTGCTGCTGGCGGTGCAACGGCACCCGATGGTCAACTCGACCTGGGCGGGCGACGAGATCGTGGTCAAGGAGTACGTCAACCTCGGCATCGCGGCGGCCACCGAGCGCGGTCTGATCGTGCCGAACGTCAAGGACGCCGGCCGCCTCTCGCTGCGGGAGTTGGCGGACGCGCTGACCGACCTGGTGCAGACGGCGAAGTCCGGCCGCACCTCGCCCGCGGCCATGTCCGGCGGCACCCTGACCATCACCAACGTCGGCGTGTTCGGGGTGGACACCGGCACACCGATCCTGCCGCCGGGTGAGTCCGCGATCCTGGCCTTCGGCGCGGTGCGGGAGATGCCCTGGGTGCACAAGGGCAAGGTCAAGGTTCGCCAGGTCACCACGCTGGGGCTGAGCTTCGACCACCGGATCATCGACGGTGAGCTGGGCTCGAAGTTCCTGCGGGACGTCGGCGACTTCCTCACGGATCCGGAGGCGGCGCTGCTCGCCTGGACCTGATCGTTTCAGAACGCCAGCCACGGCCGGTGTGCCACGGGTTAACGCCCGGCACACCGGCCGTGTCCGTTGAACGAAGGAACCGTCGGCCAAGCGGCCTGTTGACCTTTGATTGTTAGGCAGGTGTCTCAGCTCACCTAATAATCGATGGAATTTCGCCGGCTCCTGCTGTTGAATAGAGGCATCAGGGGCTGACAACCGAATAGCTAGGGGGACCCACCAATGAGCAGCATGATCGAGCGAATCCGCAACCACCGCGACGCGACCCGCCGCGCCCGTGCCATCGAGCACGCGCTGCGCTCGGCGAACTCGCCGGCGGTTCGCGAGGAAATCCTCGTCATCGCCCAGCGTCACATGAGCTGACGCTCCACCACATTCCTCACCTCCTCCAGATCGATGGCCCACCCGGCTCACCGGGTGGGCCATCGGCGTTTCCCAACCACCACCACCGGGATTCCGCCCTGCCGCAGCGCCCGGTACGGTGGGCTTCGGTCGTCGCCCGCCGACCCGGCAGAGGCCGAGCCGACAGGAACTGCTCGACATCAACCGGCCACGGTGAGTGACGAGCAGTGCTCCTTGGACGGTTCGTGCCACCACCCGATACCGTGCGGGGAGCCGGCACAGCGGTACGCCGGTGACGCCGGCAGCCACGCCGAGGAGACCGATCGGCACCGGCGAGCCGACATGTGATGGAGGAGGCGCACCCATGACGTCCGAGGGCCCGCACCGACCCGGCCAGGAGCCGGACGAGGTGTCACCGGGCGCCGGCGGACCGGCGCCGTACGGCGACCGCCCGGCGCAGCCGGACAACGGCCAGAACGCCGCCGGCCCCGACCTGGGCTGGGCACCCCCGCCCCCGACGCGACCGAACCCGTCGGCGCCGGCCTGGGCGACCCAGCCCGAGCAGCCGCCGGCCCCCGCCTGGGGTGCCGCCGCCGCGCAGCCCAACGACCCGGCGCAGCCCGCCTGGGCCGCCGGTGGTGGCGCGAGCGAGCCGCCGCAGCAGCAGCCCGGCGCATGGTCCGGCAACGACGGCGCGCCGACCCCGGCGCAGCCCGAACCCTGGGCCGCGCAGCAGCAGGGCTGGACGCCCGCCGAGCAGAGCGCACCCGCACCGACCTGGACCCCGAACCCCCCCGCTGAGCAGCCGGACTGGGTGCAGGCCCAGCCAGCCGCGCGGGGCGCCGCGCAGGTTCCCCCGGCCACCGCCGCCTGGCCCGCCCAGGAGGACCCGGCCAGCGGCTGGGCACCGACGGGGCGGCAGGGGCTGCTGTGACGCAGGAGACAGCAGCGGTGTTTTCCGGGCGATTGTTCGGCTTTCGCAGGTCATCGCACGAAGAG
>NZ_JBEYSL010000122.1:0-14896 GCF_040642735.1 Micromonospora sp. NPDC047753
TCGTGTCGCGAGCACCGGCGCCGACCGTCAGCCGGTTGATGCGTTCACGGCGGTGCCGCAGCACAGTGTCAGCCAGTCCGGCGTGCAGCTGCGAGCCAGGCGACCACCTGGTCGAGCGTGGCGGTCAGCGAGTCCTGGTGGAACTGGTTGGGCTTGAAGACGCTGAAGTTCTCGAAGTCGGTGAAGAGCGACAACGCGACCTGCGAGCGCACGTCGGCCATCTGGAGCTCGCCGGAGATCAGACGCAGGTGCTCCACTGCGCGCGTCCCGCCGACCGAACCGTAGCTGACGAAGCCGACGGCCTTGTTGTTCCACTCGCCGTAGAGGAAGTCGATCGCGTTCTTCAGGGCACCCGAGGTCGAGTGGTTGTACTCGGGGGTGACGATGATGAACCCGTCGAACGACGCGATCGTCTCGGCCCACCGCTTGGTGTGCGGCTGGGTGTACTGGCCCATCGAGGGCGGGTACGCCTCGTCGAGGTGCGGCAGCTGGTAGTCCAGCAGGTCGATCAGCTCGTACTCCGCGTCGGAGCGCTGCTTGGCGATCTCGAGCACCCAGCGGGCGACGGCCTCGCCGTTACGCCCCGGGCGGGTGCTTCCGAGGATGATCCCGATCCTGGTCATGTGTGGCGCCTTTCAGAGGTTCTTGCCTGACGACGGGAAACGTATCGCTGCTTGATTGGTCAAGCAAATACTTGGCGCATGGGCGTGATCACACGGAGGGTAAGCGCTTGCTGCGTCAAGCAAGTATGATAGGAGGATGTCCAACCCCTCCGCGGCGACTCCGCAACCCCTCACCCCTGATGAGGAATCCCTGGTCCGCGCCCTGGGTCAGGTGATGCACGTCCTGCCCCGCGCCATCGACGCGGACATGGTCGGTGACCGTCAGCTGCCGCTCACCGAGTACACCGCGCTGATGAACCTCTCCGAGACATCCGAGCGGCGGATGCGCATGAACGAACTCGCCGCGCTCTGCTACCTCTCCCTCAGCGGCATGACCCGCACGATCATCCGGCTGGAGACGCAGGGCCTGGTCCGGCGGGAACGCTGCGAGGAGGACGCGCGCGGCTGGAACGCCGTCCTCACCGACGAGGGCTACGCCCGCCTGCAGGAAGCCTGGCCCAGCCACCTGGCCGCCGTACGCCGCCGGTTCCTCCAGCACTTCGAGGGCTTCGACCTCGCCCAGTTGGCCCGCGCGTTCCAGCAGGCCGGCACGGCAGAGCCGACCAACTGAGGCAAGCGCGACCCGACCGGGACCCGACCGGTCGCCCATCCGGCCTCAGCCGAGCAGCAATGTCCGGTCGTCGGTACGGGCAAGACCCGGCATGACCGCGTACGCGAAGGCGGCGAACAGCCCGGCGCACAGGCTCGCGGTACTCAGAACCCCCATCCGCCTATTGCGACCGTCGCCGTGCGCGCTGATCAAACGCGATCGCGGTCACCGGCCGGAGCGTGGGCGGCGAGCGGGTTGGTCAGGGTGCCGACGAACTGGAGCGCCGCCGACGGGTCGGCCAGGTCGATCATCTGCTGGTTGTTACGCAGTTGCAGCCGGTTGAGGCAGGAGAGCGTGAACTCAGGGGCGAACAGGTCGTAGTGGCGGACCCGCTCGGCCAGGTGCGGCACCCGGTCGAAGTAGTCGGCGGCGCAGGCCGCGACAGTGCGCCAGAAGTCGTCCTCGGCGAGAACACCGGCCTCGACCAGGACCGCGTTGAGGTGCCGCAGGAAGCAGTCCACCACGTCGGTGAAGATGCTCAGCAGCTTGGTGTCGTCGGGCACCTCGACGCGGATCCGCTCCACCGCCGCCGGCAGCTCGACCCTGTCGCTCATCACCGCGATCTCCTCGGCGATGTCCTTGAAAATCACCCGCTGGACGGTGTCCTGCTCGTCGAGGACCAGGATGACGTTCTCGCCGTGCGGCATGAAGGCCAGGTCGTGGGCGTAGAAGCTGTGCAGCAACGGGGTCAGGTAGGCGTCCAGGTAGCGGCGCAGCCACACCTCGGGCGCCAGGCCGGACCGGGCGATCAGCGCCGCTGCCAGTGAGCCGCCCTCGTCGTCGACGTGCAGCAGCGCGGCCATCGTGGACAGTCGCTGCCCCGGCGCGAGCTCGGGCACCGGGCTCTCCCGCCACAGGGCGGCCAGCATCTTGCGGTACGGCGAGGTGCGCTCGGTCGCCGCCTCGTACTGCCGGTGCCGGTAACCCACGGCGGCCCGCTCCCGGATGACGGTCAGGCCGGTGCCGGTCAGCACCTCGTCGGCGGCGATCAGGTCGGCCAGCCAGTCGTTGATCGCCGGGGTGGCCTCCATGTACGCGGCCGACAACCCGCGCATGAAGCCCATGTTCAGCACCGACAGCGCGGTCTTGACGTAGTGCCGACCCGGCTCGCTGACGTTGAAGAAGGTGCGGATGGACTGCTGGGCGAGGTACACGTCCGGCCCGGGGCCGAGGTGCACCAGCCGACGCTCGGCCAGCTCACCGGCGAAGGTGACCGCCAGCTTGTTCCACCACTGCCACGGGTGCGCCGGGATCAGGTGGTAGTCGGCGAGATCCAGCCCGAGATCGGCCATCGTGGTCGCGAAACGGGCCCGGGTCGCGGCGTCCAACTCGCTCTCGATGAGCGTGTCGTAATCGAGGTCGGCGGCGCTGCTGAACGTGGAGTGGTCCCGGTGCGCGGCCAGCCACTCCAGCCGCACCGGCGCGGCGGCCTCCGGGGCGTACCGGTGGTACTCGTCGACGCCGAAGCCGAGCCGGCCGTTGTTCGCCACGAAGCAGGGGTGGCCCTCGGTCATCGAGGTCTCGATGGTCTGGAAGTCCGCCTCGGCCAGCTCGGCGGCGGTCGGCGCGGGCTGGGCCAGCTTGTACGCCGTACCCGCCAGCGTCGAGGTGATCTCCTCCAGGTAGACCGGGAGCACCCGCGCGGAGAGCCCGAGGGTGTCGCGCAGTTCGACGATGAGGTCCACCGCGTCCGGGGTCAGCGAGGTGCCGTCGCGGTGCCGGGTGATGCTGTCCGCGTCGATCTGCCAGTGCTCCAGGGCGAGCACCCGCGCCGCGAACCGGTAGGTGACGGTGCCGTCGTCGCTCAGGATCTCGTACCACTGCCGGTCGTCGGGGCCGGCCACGGCCTGCGGGGTGAGCAGCCGCTCGTGGGTGAACTCGGCGAGCGCCTTGCGGACCAGCAGCCGGTTGGCCCGGGCCCAGCGCTGCGGGGTGAGGTGCCCGACCGGGTCGCCGGAGGCGTGGTGCGCGGCGGCGACGGGCGGGTGGGTGGGGACGGCGGTGGTGGTCACGCCGGGGCTCCTTCGGTTCGGTCGGCGGCGGCGCGGTCGACGGCGGCCTGGAACTGGGCTCGGGTGCAGACGCTGAGCAGCGCGTCCTTCTCCGGCTTGGCGATCGGGCCGACGACAGTGAAGCCGACGGCGGCGTTCAGCGCGTGCACGGCGGTGTTGCGCACGTCCGGTTCGACCACCACCCGCCGGGTCGTCGGGTCGTCGAAGAGCCACGCCATGACGGTGCCGATCACCGCCCGGGTGAAGCCGTGCACTGGCGCGTCGACCGGCGCGCAGAGGAAGTGCATGCCCACGTCACCGGGCTGGTGGTCGTAGAGGCCGACCAGCTCGACGTGGGCCGGGTCGTAGCGCTCCGCGAGGAAGGCGGGACTCCCCCGCCACAGTCCGAGGTACGCGTCGTGGTGCCGGTGCTCGGCGATCCGCTGGTACTCCTCGGTGACCTGGGCCAGGTCGGCGTCCTGCATCATCCAGAACGCCGCCTTCGGGTGCGTCACCCAGGTGTGCAGGAGCGCCGCGTCGGCGTCCGGATCGAGCTGCCGCAGCGCGAACTCACCGAGACTGTCGTCGACCCGGGTGAAGACAGTGGTCACGACGACACCCCGAACTCCTGGAAGGTGATGCTCTTCTCGATCGGGTAGTGCTCCCGGCCGAGCAGCTCGCGGATGATCCAGGAGTTGCGGTAGGCGCCCATGCCCAGGTCCGGTGAGGTGATGCTGTGCGTGTGGGTGCCCGCGTTCTGCAGGAAGATGCCCCGCCCGCCGTGGTCGATGCTGTAGTTGCGGGCCACGTCGAAGCGGCCCTGCGCGTCCCAGCGGATCCGGTCCCGCACCGGCGTGAGGAACTCTGGCACCCGGTAGTGGTAGCCGGTGGCCAGCACCAGACCCTCGGTACGCAGGGCGAAGTCGCGTTCCTGCTCCACCTGACGCAACCCCAGCGTGTACTGCCCGTCCTGGTGCTCGGCGCTGACCAGTTCGGTGTTGGTGAGCAGGCGGGTGTTCACGGGCCCGTCGACGCTGTGCGCGTAGAGCAGGTCGAAGATGTCGTTGATCAGGTCGGCGTTGATCCCCTTGAACAGGCCCTTCTGCTCGGACTCCAGCCGGTAGCGGGTCGCCTCGGGCAGCGCGTGGAAGTAGTCCACGTAGTCCGGTGAGGTCATCTCCAGCGTCAGCTTCGTGTATTCGAGCGGGAAGAACCGCGGCGAACGGGTCACCCAGTTGAGCTGGTAGCCGTACCGGTCGATGTCGCCGAGCAGGTCGTGATAGATCTCGGCGGCGCTCTGCCCGCTGCCCACCACCGTGATGCTGCGCTTCGTGCGCAGCGCCGAGCGGTGCTCCAGGTAGTGGGAGTTGTGCACGGCATCGCCCGGCAGGTCGGCCACGGCCGGGGGTAGGTGCGGCGGGGTGCCGGTGCCGAGCACCAGGTGCCGGGCCCGGTACTCGACGGTCTCGCCCGTGCCCGTGCTGGCCCGCACCACGTACCGCTCGTCGGCGGGGTCGTACTCCACTGTTGTCACGCTCTGACCGAAGCGCAGGTTCGGCAGTTTCGCCGCCGCCCACCGGCAGTACGCGTCGTACTCGCTGCGCAGCGGGTAGAAGCTCTCCCGGATGTAGAACGGGTAGAGCCGGCCGATCTCCTTGAGGTAGTTGAGGAAGGAGTACGGCGACGTCGGGTCGGCGAGGCTGACCAGGTCGGCGATGAACGGGGTCTGCAACCGGGCCGACTCCAGCAGCATGCCGGGGTGCCAGGCGAGGCTCGGTCGGGCCTCCAGGAACACCCCGTCGAGCTCGTCGATCGGCGCGGTGAGGCAGGCCAGGCCCAGGTTGTACGGGCCCAACCCGATGGCGATGAAGTCGTGGGTGGACATCGGGGTCTCCAGGCGCGGGTTCGAGGTCACCGGCGTCAGCCGACGTGGCAGGTCAGGCCGGCGTCGACGTGGTCGTGCACGTACTGGCCGGCGTGGGTGGCGATCAGGTCGAGCACGTACCCGACGTCGTCGACTGTGGTTTCCGGGTTGAGCAGTGTGAACTTCAGGAAGTGCCGGCCGTCCACCCGGGTCCCGGCGACCACGGCGAGACCGGACGCCGCGAGGGCCTCCCGGGCGTGCAGATTGGCGGCGTCGGCCAACTCGCCGCCGGGGCCGGTGGGCAGGTAGCGGAACACCACGGTGCTCAGCTCCGAACGGGTCACCACCTCGAAGCGCGGATCCTCGCTGACCAGTCGCCAGGCGTCGGCGGCCCGGTCGACGACCTCGTCGAAGAGCCCGCCGAGCGCGTCCGGGCCCATCACCCGCAGGGTGAGCCAGAGCTTCAGCGCGTCGAAACGGCGGGTGGTCTGCAAGCTCTTGTCGACCTGGTTGGGGATGCGCTGCTCCACCATCCGGGCCGGGTTGAGGTAGTCGGCGTGGTAGGTGACGTGCCGCAGCGTCCGCCGGTCGCGGACCAGCAGCGCGCTGGAGCTGACCGGCTGGAAGAACGACTTGTGGAAGTCAACGGTCACCGAGTCGGCCCGCTCGACGCCGTCGAGCAGGTGCCGGCGCGTCGGCGAGACGAGCAGACCGCAGCCGTACGCGGCGTCCACGTGCAGCCACACGCCGGCTGCCGCGCAGATCCCGGCCAGGTCGGTGAGCGGGTCGATCGAGCCGAAGTCGGTGGTGCCGGCGGTGCCGACGACGGCCATCACCACCAGCCCGGCCTGGCGGCACCGGGCGATCTCCTCGCGGACGGCGGCCGGCCGGATCCGTCGCCGGGCGTCGGTGGGCACCGCGATCACCGCGTCCGGGGCGAGGCCGAGCAGTTTTGCCGACTTCTGCACGCTGAAGTGACCGGCGGCGGAGGTGAGCACGCGCAGTCGGGGCAGCAGGTCGGCGCGCGCCGCGGGGCCGATGGCGTCGGCGCACGCCTCTTCCCGGGCCAGCAGCAGCGCCTGGAGGTTGGACTGGCTGCCGCCGCTGGTGAAGATGCCGTCGGCGCGGGGACCGAGGCCGATCCGCTCGGCCGTCCAGTCGATCAGCCGGCGCTCGATGAGGGTGGCCCCGGCGCTCTGGTCCCAGGTGTCCAGCGAGGAGTTCACGGCGCTGAGTACCGCCTCACCGAGCAGTGCCGGGATGGCCACCGGGCAGTTGAGGTGGGCCAGGTAGCGGGGGTGGTGGAACCAGACGGCGTCGCGCAGGTAGACGTTCTCCAGCTCGTCGAGGGCGGCGCCGGCGTCGCCCAGCGGCCGGTCCAGGTCCACCCGGTCGACCAGGGGGGCCAGCTCGGCCGGCGCGATTCCGGTGCCGGGACGGTCCACTGTGGCCACCCGCCGGGCGACCCGGTCGACGCCGTCGGCGATCGTCCGGCGGTACTGCTCGACCGAGCCACCGTGCAGCAGCTGGGCCCGCGCGGCGGTTGACGCCGGCGGCGGCGTGGTGGTCTCGACGGGGTACGTCGGCACGGTCACTGGTGGTCCTTCCACGTTCTGGACGAGGGCAGCCGGAACCCACCCCGGGCGCGGCGGTGCGCCCGGGGATGTGGTGTTCGTCAGCTGACCTTCTTCGCGTTCCGGATGGCGGTGGCGAGGTTCTCCAGCAGCGGTGCGGAGCCGGCGTACGAGAAGCGGGGCACCGCGTCCCACGGGCTCACCTGGTTGGCCTTGACCGCCGGCAGTTGCTGCCAGGTCGGCTTGGCCGTGAGGTCCTTGGCCTGCAGCGCGGTGCCGCGGTTGTCCAGCAGGATCAGGTCGGCCGGAAACTTGCCGGCGCTCTCCCAGCTCAGCGCCTCGAAGTAGTCGCCGGATTCGAGCTTGGTGGGGACCACGATGTCGACGCCCAACTCGGCGAAGTACATCAGGTCGGTGCTGACCTTCGGGTTGGAGACGTAGAAGAGGTCGGGGCTGCCGGAGCAGGCCATCACCTTGATCCCGGGGTTGGCCTTCACCGCCTGCCGGACCGCCTCGGCGGCGGCGTCGAAGCGGGCCTTTCCGTCGGTGACCTTCTTCGCGGACAGGTCCGCGCCGAGCGACTCGGCCAGCGCCGCGTACCGCTCGATGGGCTTGGTCATCGGCACCCGGGCGGTGGTGATCGCCACGCTGGGCGCCAGCGGGAGGATCTTGGCCTTGCTCTCGTCCGGCACGTACCAGAGCGCGTCCGGGTCGTACATGTGGGTGACCAGCAGTTCGGGGCGCAGCGCTGCGTACTTCTCCAGGCTGAACTCGCCCCACACGTTGCCGAGGATCTCGACGCCCTCGACGTCAAGGTCGCCGGCCTGCGGCTCGGCCGTGCCGTCGGCACGCTTGGTCTCACCGAAGACGCCCACGAGCTGCTTGTCGAGACCGAAATCGATCAGGGCCGCCGCCACCCCGGTGAAGGCCACCACACGGGCCGGACGGGCTGCGGCCTCTACCTTCGTGCCACGGTCGTCGGTGAACGACCAGGGACCACTTCCGTTGCCGGCGGCGGGTTTCGCGGCGTCGTCAGTGCCACAGGCGGCAAGCAGGGTGGCCAGCGTGGCGGCGCCACCGGCGGCCAGCAGGCCACGGCGGGAGAGGCGGCGGGCGGACAGGGCATCGGGCATGGTGTTGTCTTTCGATCAAGGGTTGGCCGGGGTCGACCAGGGCAGCGGGGTTAGGTTAGCCTAACCTCGGTCATTGTCAACAGCGGTACGCCGTGTCGCCACCACCCCGGAGCCCACACTGGACGCCACACCCACCGTCACCCGACCGGCACCGCCCGTGCCAGCCAGGGCGACGGCCGCACCCCCGAGCCGGCGTGGCCGTCGGGCAGCCCGCGCCGCCGGCCTGGTCACCGCCGTGGCACTGCTCACGGTGATCGTGGTGCTCAGCATCGCGGTCGGAGCGAAGGCCATGCCGCTCGCCGACGTCTGGTCCGGGTTGCTGCACCGCGACGCCACCGAGTACGCGGTGGTGCACCGGATGCGCCTGCCCCGCACCCTGCTCGGGCTGCTCGCCGGCACCGCCCTCGGTGTGGCGGGCGCTGTCATGCAGGCCCTCACCCGCAACCCACTCGCCGACCCCGGACTGCTCGGCATCAACGCCGGCGCGTCCGCGGCCGTCGCCACCGCCGCCGCGTTCCTGGGCGTCACCGCCGTCGGCGGGTACGTCTGGTTCGCGCTGCTCGGCGCGGCAGCGGTGACCGCGCTCGTCTACACCGTCGGCGGCGGACGCGGCGCGACCCCGGCCCGACTCGCGCTGGCCGGGGCGGCACTCAACGCCACCCTCTACTCCTACGTGAGCGCGGTGATGCTGCTGGACACCGCGTCGCTGGAGCGGCTGCGTTTCTGGACGGTCGGCTCACTGGCCAGCGCGGACTCCGCGACAGTGACCCGGGTGCTGCCGTTCATCATCGTCGGGCTGCTGGTCGCGCTCGGTGCCGCCCGTCCGCTGAACGCGCTGGCGCTCGGCGACGACGCGGCGCGAGCCCTCGGCGCTCGACCCGCGCTGATCCGCGCCGCCGTGATCGTCGCCGTCACCCTGCTCTGCGGCGCGGCGACCGCCGCGTGCGGACCGATCGTCTTCGTCGGGCTTCTCGTGCCACACCTGGTCCGCGCCCTGACCGGTCCGGACCTGCGCTGGCTGCTGCCGTACTGCGCGGTGCTCGCACCCGCGTTGCTGCTCGGCGCCGACGTGCTCGGCCGGGTGCTGGGCCGCCCCGGAGAACTCCAGGTCGGCATGGTGACCGCCGTACTGGGCGGCCCGCTCTTCCTGTGGCTGGTCACCCGCCGAAGGGTGGCCCAACCGTGACTGTCGTACGTACGTCATGGGGGTTGTCGCTGCGGTTTCGGCCCCGCGCGTTGGGTGTCGGGGCCGGCGCGGCGGTACTCGCGGCCGGGCTCAGTGTGGTGGCCCTGGGCAGTGGTGACTACCCGATGGGTCCGGCGGACGTGCTGCGCACGCTGACCGGCGGTGGCACCGTGGCAGAGCAGTTCATCGTGCTTGAGCTGCGCCTGCCCCGGCTGGTCACCGCCCTGCTGGTCGGTGCGGCGTTGGCTCTCGCCGGCACGGTGTTCCAGTCGCTGGTCCGCAACCCGCTTGGCAGCCCGGACATCCTGGGCTTCACCCAGGGCGCGTCGACCGGGGCGCTGGTGGTGGTCGTCCTCGGTGGCAGCAGCCTGGCGTTGGCCGGCGCGGCGGTCGTCGGTGGTCTCGGCACCGGCCTGGTGATCTACGCGCTCGCCTGGCGGCGCGGGGTGCACGGCTACCGACTCATCCTGGTGGGCATCGGGGTGTCCGCGATCCTGACCGGCGTCAACGGCTACCTGCTGACCCGGGCGCCCCTGATGGAAGCCGCCCGCGCGGTCCTCTGGCTCACCGGCAGCCTGGACGGGCGAGGCTGGGCCAACGCCGGGCCGCTGCTTGCCGTCCTGGTCGTGTTGGCGCCGCTGGTGCTCGTCGGCTGCGCCCCGGCGCTGCGGATGATGGAGTTGGGCGACGACGCCGCCAGCGCCCTGGGCGTGCCGGTACGCCGGCTGCGCCTGGTGCTGCTCGCCGCCGCCGTGCTGCTGGTCTCGTTCGCGGCGGCCGCCGCCGGGCCGGTGTCCTTCGTGGCGCTCGTCGCCCCGCACGTGGCGAAACGACTGACCCGGGCCCCGGGTCCGAACCTGATGCCGTCGATGGCCGTCGGCGCGGCGCTGCTGGTCGGGGCCGACCTGGTGGCGCAACGCGCGTTCGCCGGGCACCAACTCCCGGTCGGTGTGGTGACCGGCGTGATCGGCGGCGGTTACCTGGTCTGGCTGCTGGCGATGGAACGTCGGGCGGGCCGGCTGTGAACACCAGTGACGCCCTTGAAGGAGCACCCATGCGACCCGGCGATTCCCGACTCGGGGGCACCTCGCTGACCCTCGCCTACGACCAGCGCACCATTGCCGAGAACCTGACCGTGGCGGTGCCCGACCGGTCGTTCACCGTCATCATCGGCCCGAACGCGTGCGGCAAGTCGACGCTGCTGCGCGCCCTGTCCCGGATGCTGCGCCCCAGCGCCGGCGCGGTGCTGCTGGACGGACGGGACATTCACGACCTGCCGGCCCGCACTGTGGCCCGTACGCTCGGCCTGCTGCCGCAGTCGTCGATCGCACCGGACGGCATCAGCGTCGCCGAACTGGTCGCCCGGGGTCGCTACCCCCATCAGGGGCTGCTGCGGCAGTGGTCCCGCGAGGACGAGCGGGTGGTCGAGGAGTCGATGGCCGCGACCGGGGTCGACGACCTCGCCGACCGGGCCGTGGACGAGTTGTCCGGCGGGCAGCGGCAGAGGGTCTGGGTCGCCATGGCGCTGGCCCAGCAGACACCCCTGCTGCTGCTCGACGAGCCGACCACGTACCTCGACATCGCCCACCAGATCGAGATCCTGGACCTCTGCGCCCGCTTGCACGAGGAGCAGGGCCGCACCCTTGTCGCGGTGCTGCACGACCTGAACCACGCGGCCCGCTACGCCACGCACCTGATCGCCATGCGCGACGGACGTGTGGTTGCCGCCGGGGAGCCGGCGTCGGTGGTCACCGCCGAGCTGGTCGAGGAGGTGTTCGGGCTCCCCTGCCGGGTGATCGACGACCCGGAGACCGGCACCCCGCTGGTCGTCCCAGCGGCCCGACGCCGCGCCACCACGCTGGCCCCGGAGCCGGCATGAGGACGGAACGCTTCCGGGACCCCTGGGGAGTGCCGCACCTGCGGGCCGCCGACCCGGTCGCGCTGGCGGCGGCGCAGGGCCGGGTGACGGCGTACGACCGGGCCTGGCAGATCGAGGTGGAGCGGCACCGCGCCCGGGGCACCAGCGCGGCGTTCCTCGGGCCCGACGCGCTCGGCTGGGACCGGTTCGTCCGGCAGGTCCGGCTCGACGACACCGCACGCCGATGCCACGCCTCGCTGGACCCGGCGACCGCCGAGTGGGTGGGCGCCTACGTGGACGGCGTCAACGCCGCTCTCGACACCGGGGCGGCCCGGTCACCGGAGTTCGCCGCCACCGGGCTGAGCCCGGGTCGGTGGGAGCCGTGGACGCCGCTCGCGGTCTGGCTGGGCCACCACATCCTGTTCGCCGGGTTCCCCGGCAAGCTCTGGCGCGAGCACGTGGCGCAGCGGCTCGGGCCGGACGCGGTCGACAGCTTCGCTACCGACGGGCCGGCCGTGGCCGGCAGCAACGGGTGGCTGCTCGCCGCCGAGCGCACCGGCACCGGGGCCGCGCTGCTCGCCGGCGATCCGCACCGGTTCATCGAGGATCCCGGCGTCTACCAGCAGATCCGGCTGGCCTGCCCGGAGTACGACGTGGTCGGCTTGGCGGTGCCGGGCGTGCCGGGCATCGCGCACTTCGGGCACACCGGCGGCGTGGCCTGGGCGATCACCAACGCGATGGCCGACTACCAGGACGTGTACGCGGAGCGGCTGCGCCGCGACGGCCCCCGGGTCCAGGCGCTCGGCCCGGACGGCTGGCGCACTGCGCACCGCCACGTCGAGATGATCGAGGTGGCCGGGGCGGACCCGGTCGAGGTCGAGGTGGTGGAGACCGATCGTGGTCCGGTGATCGCCGGTGGGCCGGACGACGAGAGTGCCGTCAGCCTGCGCTACCCGCCCCGGGTCCGGGGTGACCTCGGTTTCGCGACGCTGCCGGAGCTGCTGCGCGCCCGCACCGTGGCCGACGTGGACCACGCGCTGCGGCACTGGGTGGAGCCGGTCAACGTGGTGCAGGCCGCGGACACCGCCGGAGGGCTGTTGCACCGGGTCGCCGGGGCGGTGCCGGTACGGCACCCGGAAAACGGCCGGCGGGTGGTCCCCGGATGGGACGCCGCGTACGCCTGGCAGGGCTGGCACGCGCCGATGCCTCGTGCCGAGGTGCACGGTCGGGCGGTGATGGCCAACGAGCGCGGGCTGGCGGCGCCGCTCGGGGTGGAGTTCGCCCCACCGCACCGGGCGCGTCGCATCGCCGAGCTGCTCGATGCCCGCCCAACCTGGACGGCCGACCAGATGGCGATGGTGCACACCGACACGTACCTTGGCGCGGCCGGGCCGTTGCTGGCGGTCCTCGCGGAGTCGACGGGGCTCGGTCCGGCCGCCGCCGCGCTGCGGGAACGACTGCTGCGCTGGGATCGCCGGATGGCCGCCGACAGCACCGATGCGGCGGCCTACGCCATGCTGCGGGCGGCCGTCGTACGCCGGATCGCCGCCCACCCGGCGCTGGCCGCGTTGGCCGAGCTGCCCGCGTACCCCGAGGTGTTCGCGCCCTGGTTGGCGCTGACGCCGCGGGTCGGTCACGCGCTGGAGCACCTGCTCGGCGCGAGCCCGTTGCCCGGTGTGGACATCGCCGCGCTCGTGGGCGCGGCGGCCGAGGAGGTCGCCGACGCGGCGGCCGAGCCGGTGCTCTGGGGGGACCTGCACCGGCTGGCGGCGTGGCGGGCCCTGCCCGGCCCGGACACCGGGCCCGGCCCCCGGCTCGACGGGGACCACGACTGCGTGTTGGCCACCTCCAGCGTGCCCGGGGTCACCCACTGGTGCTTCCGGGGGCCGGCGGCGCGCTTCGTCTGGGACCTGGCCCGCCGCTCGGACAGCCGCTGGGTGGTCCCCCTGGGCGCCTGCGGGGTGCCCGGCGACCCGCACCACGACGACCAGAGCGCCGCCTGGCTGGCCGGCGACCTGCTGCCGGTCAGCACGGACTGGGACCAGCTCGTCGAGGAACTTCACTGACGGCACCGGCCGCCGCTCGGGGTGATTCACGCACCCCGACCGGCGGCCGGTCACCATGCTGTCAGCGCAGGCCGAACGCCCGACTGATGCTCTGGCTCACGGTGTTGCCGGCGGCGTCCCGCGCCGTGGTGCGCAGGCTCACGAAGCCGGCCTTCGCCGGTGCGGCCAGCGAGGTGCGCCAGCCGTCGCCGTGCCGGGTCAGCCGCTGCTTCTGCCAGGTCGCCCCGTCGTCGTAGGACACCTCGACGGTCACCGCGCCGATCCTGCCGGTGACGCCGGGCAGGTGGGAGGCGACAACGGTCAGCGGTGCACGTCGCGACGCCCTGCCGGCGGAGTCGATGGCCACCTGGTAGTCCAGCTGGATCATCGGCAGCACCTCGGCCGACTCCTCCCCGGTGACCGCCGAGTGGAAGCCCCACTCGGTGCGGGTCTGCCGGGAGTACGGGTTGGTCCACGCGGCCCTGTCGTTCTCCACCACGAGCCGGTACGGCAGTCGCTGCTGGGCCAGCCCGGAAACCTGGAGATACTCGGCGTTGCCCCAGTTCAGCTCCTTGTCGCCCTGGTAGAGGGTGGTCCGGTTGACCATCTTGTAGTTCGCGTACGCCTCACCGATGTGGCCGCCCCCGTCGCCCCACCCGGGCGCGGGCAGGTAGACGGTGTCCAGGTAGCGGACCGGCACGTAGCTGCCGCCCATCCGGGGTCGCTGGATCGGCCCGAACCAGGTGACGGCGCTCGGCTTGCCGGCCGGGTACGTGGTCGTCGCCATCAGGTGCTGACCGGTCTCGCCGGCGATGAACGCGTCGTCGACCCACCGCTGGTCGGCGCTCACCCAGTCGGTGCGGCGGCCCTGCGCCGGTGCCGGCTCCTGGTTGCTCGACGCCCAGCCGCGCCAGATGTCGGTGCGGAACTCCAGCGCCTTGCCCTGCCGGTAGTTGCGGAACTCCACGTCGACCCGGGCCAACTGCCGCTTCGTGGGCCGGTAGGCGGGGTCGGCCGGCACGTTACCGGTCCAGTGGTGCGCCACGTCGTACAGGTAGGTGGTCTCCGGGTGCGACTCGACGGTGAGCCGCACCGCGCCCCGCTCCAGCGCGGCGATGAGCTGCCCACCCTCGTCGGCGCCGAGGGTCGCCACGGTCACCGGGGCGGGACTCTCCGGGCTCCACGGCGCCTCGTCCCACGGCTGGAGCCGACCGATGCCGTCGTTCACCACGAGCAGCAGCTTCGCCCCGGCCGCCGCGGCGGCCTGCGCCTGGGTGGCGATGTCCACACTGTCACTGCGGCGCACCACCACGGCCCGGTCCCGGACCGGCCGCTTGGCCAGGCCCGCCGCCGACGCGTCGGCGACGTAGACCGCGTCCAGCTGACGGCGGCCGGCCGGCAGCGCCGGGGTCGCCCGCTTCACCAGCAGATCGTCGTACGAGCGACCGCCGGCCGAAACGGTCAGAGCCGGCTGCTCCAGCCGCCACCGGGCACCGAACTCGAACTCGCCGTCGGTCACCGGACGGCTCGTCGGCAACGCCCACATGCTGTCGTACGAGTCGTCAGGCAGCACCTGGCTCTCGGTGAGACCGTTCTTCGTGGACCGGTGGATGTCCATCCGCAGCGCGCTGGCGGTGGCCTCCTGCGGCACCCGGGCCTGCACCTGTCGGGCCGCGCGCGCGTCCAGGGTGACGGTGCGGTCACGGTCCAGGTTCACGTCGGTGAAGCTGAGCATCGCCATGCCCTTGGAGTGCGGCCCGTGCACACCCCGCACGTCCGCGGAGATCCAACCGTTCCACGACCCCACCGGCAGCCGCAGCGTGGCGGTGCCGCTCTCGGGCAGGTCCACGGCGGTGAAGAGGGTGTCGGCGGTGAGGACCACCACGCCACCCCCGACGCAGAGCACCATGATCACGACCAGGGCAATCGCCGCGATCAGCAGACCGCGCTTCTTCTTCGGCGCGGGCGTGCCC
>NZ_JBEYSL010000123.1:0-14894 GCF_040642735.1 Micromonospora sp. NPDC047753
ACCAGACCCGCGTGGTCGGCGGTCCGCCACTCCGGGCGATTTCCCATATGCCCTTTTTGCGCAGCTCGGCAGCTCTATTCTGACTGCCGGGTTTGTCGGAGAAAGGGGCGACGGTGCGCGCACTGACCACGGGGGCGACGGGCCGGCGTGACCGGCAAGCCAGGCGGAAGTCGTGACGCGGGGCAGCACCACCGCCCGGGCCGCGGGGATCGTGACGCTGGTGGTGGCGGGGCTGCTCGGCTCCGCGTACATGCTGGGCCGCAGCCTCGTCCCCGACCAGACGCCTCGGCATTCCACCGGTGTCACCACGAGCGCCGACGGACCGCACTACGCCGACCAACCCAGCGTCGGCGAGCCGGGCGGAGCCCCGAGCGCCAGCGCCAGCGCGAGCGCGAGCGCGGCCGAGACCGGCCCGGCCGAGACCGGCCAGGACGGGTCCGGACGGGTGGCCGGAGGCGACAACCTGTTCGGCGCGCACGCCACCACCGGCACCCCGCGGCTCGCGCTGACCTTCGACGACGGGCCGGACCCGCGCTACACGCCGCAGGTCCTCGCCCTCCTGCGCGAATACGACGTGCGCGCCACGTTCTGCGTCGTCGGCGAGAACGCGCAGGACCACCCCGACCTGATCCAGTCGATCGTGGACGACGGGCACACCCTGTGCAACCACTCCTGGCACCACGACGTCGGCCTGGGCACCCGGTCGGCCGACGCGATCCGCTCCGACCTTCTGCGCACCAACGCGGCGATCCGGGCGGCGGTGCCGAACGCGCCGATCGTCTGGTACCGCCAGCCGGGCGGAGCGTGGACGTACCCGGTGGTGTCGGTGGCGCGGCAGCTCGGCATGACCCCGCTTCACTGGTCGGTGGACCCGTCGGACTGGGAGCTACCCGGCGCCACCAAGATCACCGCGACGGTGCTGAGCCAGGCCGCGCCGGGCTCGGTGGTGCTGCTGCACGACGCCGGTGGGGACCGGCAGGGCACGATGGACGCGCTGCGCCGCATCCTGCCCGACCTGACCGCCCGGTTCGAGCTGGAGGCACTCCCCACCGACCCGACGTGAGCCGGGGCTTTACGGCGACGCTCCGGGCGTCACGACACGCAACGGATACGGTGGCGGGATGAGCAGCGCGGAGCCGACCAGCGACCAGGTGACCCGGAGCGACCAGCTGGCGCCGGCGGAGATCGCCGACGTACTCGCCCTCGCCGGCGCCGCAGGTGACACGGACGGAGCCGACCCGCTCGACGAACACGTCCTGCTGCGGCTGCGCGACCCCGACGCCCCCGCCGTGCATCTGATCGCCCGCGCCGACGACGGCACCCTCACCGGGTACGCGCACCTGGACACCACCGACCCGGTCGGTGGAATCGGGGTGGAGCTGGTCGTGCACCCCGCGTACCGGCGGCGGGGCACCGGGCGGGCGCTCGCCAGGGGCGTACTCGCCTCGGCCACCGGGCCGCTGCGGGCGTGGGCGCACGGCGACCACCCCTCGGCCGCCGCGCTCGCCGTCGACCTCGGCTTCGCCCGCGCCCGGGTGCTCTGGCAGCTGCGCCGGCCCCTGGCCGCCCCGCTGGGTGAGCCGCGCCTGCCCGACGGGGTGGCACTACGCGCGTTCCGGCCCGGGGCGGACGACGCGGCCTGGTTGGCCCTCAACGCACGGGCCTTCGCCGAACACCCCGAACAGGGCCGGTGGACGTCGGACGACCTGCGGGTCCGCCTCGCCGAGCCGTGGTTCGATCCGGCAGGCTTCCTGCTCGCCGAAGAGACCGCGACCGGCCGACTGCTCGGTTTCCACTGGACCAAGGTGCACGAGCGGCCGGGGTCGGCCCGGATCGGCGAGGTGTACGTCCTGGGGGTGGAGCCGACCGCGCACGGTGGCGGGCTGGGCCGGGCCCTGACCACCGCCGGGTTGGCACACCTGCGGGACAAGCGTGGCCTCGACCGGGTGATGCTCTTCGTGGACGACTCGAACACCGGGGCCGTCGCGCTCTACGAGCGGCTGGGCTTCGCCCGCTGGTCCGCGCACATCAACTACCACCTGGGCTGACCGTCGGCCGTCGCTCCGAACGCGTCACCGATGGGTAACGGGCGAGCGTCGGCGGGATAACGCTGAACCGGAAATATAGCCATACTTCCGACAGGTGTATCCGGGTTCACTTAACGGACAACTCACCCTCAGCAAGCGGTCACCTCAGGGGCCGTACGTGTTCACCTTGCGTTCACTTGCGACCGGCGAACCGGCTACCTGGCACTTCTAACTTTCGTGTCAGCCGGTCAGTGCCGGTCCTCGGGCCCCGGGATCGGGGCGCCAAGTCAGACGCGAAGGGAAACCCCTCAGGTGAAGCTCCAGCGGTACGGCACTATTGCCTGCCTCGCTCTTGCCGCGACGCTCGGCCTCAGTGCATGCGGCTCGGACAACAACGAGCCCGCCTCCGGCGCGAGCGCCTCGGGCTCGGCCGCCGCGGTCGACTGCGCTACCGGCACGCTGAACGCCCAGGGCTCGTCGGCGCAGAAGAACGCCATGGCCGAGTGGATCAAGGCGTACCAGCAGAAGTGCCAGGGCACCACGATCAACTACGAGGCTTCCGGCTCGGGCGCCGGCATCCAGGCGTTCATCGCCGGGACCGCCGACTTCGCCGGCTCCGACTCCGCGCTCAAGCCGGAGGAGCAGCCGCAGGCGGACGCCAAGTGCGTCGGTGGCAAGGCCATCCACCTGCCGATGGTGATCGGCCCGGTGGCCGTCGCCTACAACGTCAGCGGCGTGGACAACCTCCAGCTCAAGCCGGCCACCCTGGCGAAGATCTTCGCTGGCAAGGTCACCAAGTGGGACGACGCCACGATCAAGGCCGACAACCCGGAAGCCAAGCTCCCGGCGACCACGATCCAGACCGTCCACCGTTCGGACGAGTCGGGCACCACCGACAACTTCACCAAGTACCTCTCGAAGACCGCTGAGAGCGACTGGACCCTGGGCAACGCCAAGGCGTGGAAGGCCCCGGGCGGCACCGGCGCCAAGGGCTCGGACGGCGTCGCCAGCCGGGTCAAGGGCGCCGACGGCTCCATCGGCTACATGGAGTGGTCGTTCGCCGAGAACGCCGGTCTGAAGATGTCGAAGATCGGCAACGGCAACGGCGAGTTCGCCGCGCTGACCGCCGAGGCGGCCGGCAAGACCATCGCGGGCGCTGCCATCGAGGGTCAGGGCGACGACCTCAAGCTGAAGATCGACTACAACACCAAGGAGGCCGGGGCGTACCCGATCGTCCTGGCCACGTACGAGATCGTCTGCAGCAAGGGCCTCGCGGCCGACAAGCTGAAGCTGGTCAAGGGCCTGCTGGGCCACGCCGCCAGCGCCGAGGGCCAGGCCTCTCTCACCGAGCTGGGCTACGCCCCGCTGCCGGAGACGGTCCGCACCAAGGTCGAGACCGCGGTCAAGAACCTCTCCTGACCCGATTCCACACCTCCGCAACCGAATCGAGCGAGCAGATGGGTGAAACCCCTCACCGCTCGGCCGACGCCGGCACCGGCGGGACGCGCGTGACCCAGAGTCACGAGTGGCCCGCCGGTGCCTCGGCGCGTGTGGCCGAGGCACCAGTCAGCACCCGTTCCCCGGGCGGCACCGGGCTGGGCGGCGGCGGCGCGCTGCCGCGCAGCCGTAAGTTCGGCGCCGAGCGGGCCTTCCGCGGCCTCACTCTGGCCGCCGGCACCGCCGTTCTGGTCATCATCGCCGCCATCGCGATCTTCCTGGTCGCCAAGGCGGTGCCGGCCCTACGCGCCAACACCGAGAACTTCTGGTCCTACGAGGGCTGGTCCCCCAACGACACCGAGCCGAAGTTCGGCATCGGTGCGCTGGCCTTCGGCACCGTGCTCAGCTCGGCGCTCGCCCTGCTCATCGCGGTGCCGGTGGCGCTCGGCATCGCGCTCTACCTCTCGCACTACGCGCCGCGCCGGTTGGGCACCGCGCTCGGCTTCCTGGTCGACCTGCTGGCCGCCGTACCGAGCGTGGTCTTCGGCCTCTGGGGGCGGGACGTGTTCAGCAGCCCCGTCCGGGACTTCTCGGTCTGGCTGAACCAGCACTTCGGCTGGATCCCGCTCTTCGGTGGCGACGGCCCCTTCGGGGCGTCCGTCATGCTCGGCGCCCTGGTGCTCGCGATCATGGTGCTGCCGATCATCACCTCGCTCTCCCGCGAGGTGTTCCTCCAGACGCCGACGGCGAACGAGGAGGCCGCCCTCGCCCTGGGCGCCACCCGCTGGGAGATGCTCCGCACCGCGGTGCTCCCCTACGGCCGTCCCGGCATCATCGCCGCGATGATGCTCGGCCTCGGTCGTGCGCTCGGCGAGACCATCGCCCTGGCGCTGACCCTCGGCATCACCTTCGGCATCTCGTTCAACCTGATCCAGAACGGCGGCAACACCATCGCCGCCAACATCGCCAACGCGTTCGGCGAGGCGAACGAGACCGGCCGGGGCGCGCTCATCGCCTCCGGTCTGGTGCTGTTCACCATCACGCTGATCGTCAACATCACGGCGCGGGCGATCATCTACCGCCGCCGGGAGTTCACGGAGTCGGCCGCATGACCACAACCGCCACCTCCCACCGCACCCGGCCGCCGGCCCAGCCCGACTCGCTGCGGGCAAAGCGACTTCCCTGGTACGCCGCCCCGGCCGTCGCCGTGGCAGCCCTGGCGCTCTCCGCCGTGGTCGTCTACGGCACCGGCATCGGCGGCCCGGTCCTCGTGGTCGTCCTTGGCGCGATCCTCTACCTGGTCGGGCTCTTCGCCGCCGCCAACGCGGTCGAAGGACGCCGATCGGCCCGCAACCGCACCTGGAGCGCACTGATCCACTCCGCCTTCGTGCTGGCGGTGCTGCCGCTCGTGTCGGTGGTCTGGACGCTGGTCAGCAAGGGTGCCGACCGACTCGACGTCAACTTCTTCCAGACCTCGATGAACAACATCGGGGCCCGGGACGCCAACGGCGGCGCGTACCACGCGATCGTCGGCACGCTGGAGCAGGTCGGCATCGCCACCCTGATCACCGTCCCGCTCGGCGTTCTCTGCGCGATCTACATCGTCGAGTACGGGCGGGGCAAGTTCGCCTTCGCGATCCGGTTCTTCGTGGACGTGATGACCGGCATCCCGTCGATCGTCTCCGGCCTCTTCGTGCTGGCGTTCTGGGTGCTCATCGTGTCGCCGTGGTTCAACGACGGTCGGCCCAGCTTCTCCGGCTTCGCCGCCGCGCTCGCGCTGAGCGTGCTCATGCTGCCCACCATCGTCCGGTCCACCGAGGAGATGCTCCGCCTCGTACCGGCGCCACTGCGCGAGGGCGCGTACGCGCTCGGCGTACCCAAGTGGAAGACCATCCTGCGGGTGGTCCTGCCGACGGCGCTGCCCGGCATCGTCACCGGCGTCATGCTCGCCATCGCCCGCGCGGCCGGCGAGACGGCCCCGGTGCTGCTGGTCGCCGGCGGTGGGGCCGCGATCAACACCAACCCCTTCGAGAACAACCAGTCGTCGCTGTCCCTCTTCGTCTACCAGCAGGCCGGCGACGCGTCGAAGTACGCCCCGGCACGGGCGTGGACCGCGGCACTCACCCTGGTCGCCCTCGTGCTCATCCTGACGATCGCGGCGAAGCTGCTGGCCCGTCGCAACAGGCTCAGCCGATGAACCCCGGAGGTACCACCATGGCCAAGCGCGTCTCCGCCTCGAACGTCACCGCGTACTACGGCGGCTTCAAGGCGATCGAGAACATCAACCTGACGGTCGAGCCGAAGACGGTCACCGCTCTCATCGGGCCGTCCGGTTGCGGCAAGTCGACGTTCCTGCGGTCGATCAACCGGATGCACGAGGTGCTGCCGGGGGCCCGGGTCGAGGGCAGCCTGACCATCGACGACCAGGACATCTACGACCGGGACGTGGACGTCACAGCGGTCCGGCGCACCATCGGCATGGTCTTCCAGCGGCCGAACCCGTTCCCCACCATGAGCATCTTCGAGAACGTGGTGGCCGGGCTGAAGCTCAACGGGGTCCGCAAGAAGTCGATCCTGGAGGACGCGGCCGAGAAGGCCCTGCGCGCCGCGAACCTGTGGGGCGAGGTCAAGGACCGGCTGGGCAAGCCCGGCGCGGGCCTCTCCGGCGGTCAGCAGCAGCGGCTCTGCATCGCCCGGACCATCGCGGTCGAGCCGCAGGTCGTCCTGATGGACGAGCCGTGCTCCGCCCTGGACCCGATCTCCACGCTGGCGATCGAGGACCTGATGTTCCAGCTCAAGGACAAGTTCACGATCATCATCGTGACGCACAACATGCAGCAGGCAGCGCGTGTCTCGGACCGGACCGCCTTCTTCTCGATCGAGAAGACCGGCGACCCGGGCCGGCTGATCGAGTACGACAACACCCAGAAGATCTTCAGCAACCCGAGCGTGAAGAAGACCGAGGACTACATCACCGGCCGCTTCGGCTGAGCCGACCTCGTCCGGTCACCGGCGCCCCGCCTCCCGGCGTGGGCGCCGGTGCCATGTCCGCCGCCAACACCGCCCCGCCGGCCGGCCGGCCGCGTGGTGCGGCCGGGCCATCACGCCGCCGGCCCCGTCCCAGGGTCGCGGTGGCGGGCATCGAGGGCGCGCAGACAACGAACGTGGGCGACCGAGACTGCGGCACGGTGTCTGGGCTCAGCCCAGGACGAAGCGGGGTTCGCCGTCCGGGGGCAGGTCCAGGCGCGGGATGACCGGAGTGACGGCGTCCCGATCGGCCGCCGCCCGCGCCACCCCGGCCAGGTCACCGGCAGCCGCCACCTGGGCCAGTGTGACCAGGGTCGGTGGCAGCATGGTCAGCTCGCCGGCCTGCGCGCGGGCCAGCGCGTCCGCCGGGCGGATCCACAGGGTGTGGTCGGCCTCGCCGGAGACGTCGCGGGTCCGCTGGCCCGCCGGCAACAGGGCGACGAAGAAGTACGTGTCGAAGCGGCGCGGCTCGAACTCGGGAGTGATCCACCGACTCCAGGGCAGCAGCAGGTCCGACCGAAGCGTGAGCTGACGGTCGGCGAGCAGTGCCGCGAAGCCCAGCCGGCGTCCCTCCAGGTCCTGTCGGGCCGCCTCCCAGTCGTCGCCGCTGACGTCGCCCACCACGGTCTCCCGGTCCGGGCCCGCGAGCAGCACACCGGCCTCCTCGAAGACCTCCCGCGCTGCCGCGCAGACCACCGCCTGCGCGGCCTGCGGGGCCACTCCGAGACGGTCCGCCCACTCGCCCGGCGTCGGGCCGGCCCAGTCCAGGTGCGCCTCCGAGTCGGAGCGGTCCACCCCGCCTCCGGGGAAGGCGTACATCCCGCCGAAGGTCATCGCCGCGACCCGGCGGATGACGTACACCTCGAAATCGGCGTCGGTCGGACGCAGCAGCAACACGGTGGCCGCGACCCGCGGCGTCGCCGGGGTGCCGCCCTCGGCCTGGAACCGGCGGGCGTGCTCGACCAGGGCGGCCGGGGCGGGGAAGCCGTCACTGTCGATCGTCATGCCCGCGAGCCTAGTTCCCGCCTCGGGAACGCCGGCCGCGCGCTGGGCCATGGCGCGGTCGGCGCGGTCGGCGCGGTCGGCGCGGTCGGCGCGGTCGGCGCGGTCGGCGAGGTCGGCGAGGTCGGCGATTCGAGCGTGATGACCCTGAGACATCAATATGTCTCAGAGTCATCAGGCTCATCAGGGCGTCATGCCCAAAGCGCCGGGCCGGGATGTGGTTGCGTCGCAGGCCGGGCGGCGGGCGGTTCACCTGGCTGGGCTAGCGTTCCGGCATGACTCGTTGGGGCATCCTGGCCACCGGCCACATCGCCAGCCGTTTCGCCGAAGACCTCCGGCTGGTGCCGGACGCCGAGTTGGTCGCGGTCGGTTCCCGCGCCGCGGAGAGCGCACAGCGCTTCGCCGACACGTACGGCGCGAAGCGCGCCTACGGCTCCTGGGTGGAGCTGGCCGCCGACCCGGAGGTGGACGCGATCTACGTGGCGACCCCGCACTCCGCGCACTACGAGGCGGCGATGACCTGCCTCACCGCCGGTCGGGCTGTGCTGTTGGAGAAGCCGTTCACCCTCGACCTGGCCACCAGCACCGAGTTGGTGGAGACCGCCCGGGCCGCCGGTGTCTTCCTGATGGAGGCCATGTGGATGCGGCTGAATCCGATGATCCTGCGGGTCGTCGAGCTGATCGCGGACGGGGCGATCGGCACGGTGACCGGCGTCCGGGCCGACTTCGGGGTGGCCGGGCCGTTCCCGCCGGAGCACCGGATGCGCAACGCGGCGCTGGGCGGGGGCGCCCTCCTCGACCTGGGGATCTACCCGATCAGCCTGGCCCACCTGCTGCTCGGGGTGCCGCAGCACATCAGGTCCTGGGCGCAGCTCGGCCCGGAGGGGACGGACGAGAACACCGGCATGCTGTTCGGCTACGACACCGGAGCCCTGGCGACCCTGAGCTGCGGCATGGTCGGATTGAGCGGACAGACCGCCTCGATCACCGGCACCACGGGGCGGATCGACCTGCCCGAGCCGTTCTTCCGGCCAGGTTCGGTGACCCTGCACCGGGCCGGCGCGGAGCCGGAGACGATCGTCTCCGACGGAGCCGGCAACGGCTACCAGTACGAGGCGATCGAGGTGCAGCGCTGCCTGGCCGCCGGCCTGACCGAGAGCCCGGCGGTGCCGCACGCCACGACCCTCGAGGTGATGACCCTGCTGGACACGGTCCGCGAGCAGATCGGCGTGCGCTACGTCTGAACGGCGGAAGGCCCCCGGCCACGGCTGAACCGTGACCGGGGGCCTTTCCGGAGACTCAGCCGAAGAGCGGCCGGACCAGCAGGTACGTGACGCACGCGATCAGCGCGGCGGCCGGGAACGTGATGATCCAGGCGAGCACGATGTTGCCGGCCACGTTCCAGCGAACCGCGGAGAGTCGCTTGGTCGCGCCCACACCCATGATCGCCGAGGTGATGGTGTGGGTGGTGGAGATCGGGGCCTTCAGGACCAGGGCGTTGAAGTAGAGCACAGCGCTGGCGACGGTCTCGGCGGCGAAGCCCTCCGGCGGACCCAGGTCGATGATCTTGCGACCGAGGGTACGGATGATCCGCCAACCGCCCGCGTAGGTGCCGAGAGCGAGCATCGTCGCCGAGGTCCAGAACACCCAACCCGGGATGTGCGTCTTGCTCTCCTGGAAACCGCCGGTGTAGAGCGCCAGCACCACGATGCCCATGGTCTTGGCGGCGTCCTGCATGCCGTGGCCGACCGACATGGCGGCCGCCGAGGCGGTCTGCGCCCAACGGAAGCCCCGGTTGAGCTTGCCCGGCTGTCCCTTTCGGAACAGCCACAGGATGGCCAGCATCAGCAGGTAACCGAGGGTGAGGCCGACGATCGGCGACAGCACCATCGGCAGCAGCACCTTCACGCCGATGTTGCCCCACTGCACGATGCCGCCGGTGGAGAGCAGGGTGGCGCCGACCAGGCCGCCGAAGAGCGCGTGCGAGGACGACGAGGGCAGACCGAAGTACCAGGTGATCAGGTTCCAGGCGATCGCTCCGAGCACCCCGGCGAAGACCACACCGAGGCTGCTCACCCCGGTGGGGAGGGTGACCAGACCGTCGCCGACGGTCTTGGCGACGCCGGCGCCGAAGTGGGCGCCGATGAAGTTGCCGACCGCGGCGAGCGCCAGGGCGATCCGGGGTGTCAGCGCCCGGGTGGAGACGCTTGTGGCGATCGCGTTGGCGGCGTCGTGGAAGCCGTTGGTGTAGTCGAACGCCAGGGCCACCGCGATCACCGCCAGCACGGCGATGAGTTCAGGGGACACCGGCTCAGGACTCCTTGACGGCGATGGTCTCGACGGTGTTGGCCACGTGCTCGAAGGCGTCGCAGGCAGCCTCCAGCTCGTCGGCGACCTCCTTCATCTTCAGCACCGTCAACGCGTCGTACTCACCCGAGAAGAGGCGGACGAGCAGCTGCCGGTTGATCCGGTCGCCCTCGTTCTCCAGCCGGTTGCACTCGATCCAGTAGTCCTCGAGGTCCTTCATCGACTTCAGCCGGGGCATCGCGTCGGCGGTCAGCTTGGCCTGCTGGTCGAGCACGTTGACCATCTCGTGCAGCTCGCGGGGCAGCGCCGGAAGCTCGGTCAACCCGTACAGGTAGAGCAGGTCGCCCACCGCTTCCAGGTGGTCCATCACGTCGTCCAGCAATGAGCCGAGCCGGTAGATGTCCTCCCGGTCGAACGGGGTGATGAACGTCGAGTTGATCTTCTTGTAGAGGTCGTGGGTGATCTGGTCGCTGTCGTGCTCGACCTCGGTCAGCCGCTCGCTGACGGACTGCACGTCCACGCCGGGCAGGGCCAGTTCGTTGAGCAGCGCGGTGCCCCGGACCAGGTTCTGCGCGGCCCTGGTGAAGAGCTCGTAGAAGGCGCCCTCGGTGGGGCGGAAGGAAAACTTCACAGCACAGACCTCGTCGCGTCGGTGGAAGGGTGGCGGTGCCCGAGAGCGCCCGCTCGGTGAATGCTAGGAAACGGCGGAACCGGGAATTCGCCGGCCCACCCCTGGCCAGGCGTCATTCACCGCTCGTTCACCTGCCGTTCATCTCGGCCGCCCCACCAGCACCCGCTCCCCCAGCCAGTAGGCGCTTCCGCTCCCGCGCCACGTCGAAATCGGCAGCCGGATACCCCAGTTCAAGCGTGTCGAACGTCTCACGCAGCAGGTGGGCCACCGCCCAGT
The DNA here is from genome assembly GCF_040642735.1 of Micromonospora sp. NPDC047753. NCBI lineage: Bacteria > Bacillati > Actinomycetota > Actinomycetes > Micromonosporales > Micromonosporaceae > Micromonospora > Micromonospora sp. NPDC047753. The sequence goes on from NZ_JBEYSL010000123.1 coordinate 10,708, forward strand.
CCCGGTACCACTTGCGGTCCGCCGGCACCACGAACCAGGGTGCGGCGTCCGTGCCGCACCGGCTCAGGGCCTCGGCGTACGCAGCCTGATAGTCGTCCCAGTGCCCTCGCGAGTCGATGTCGGAGGGGTTGTACTTCCAGTGCTTACGCGGGTCGGTGAGCCGATCCATCAGGCGCTTGCCCTGCTCGGCGTACGAGATGTGCAGCATCACCTTGATCAGGGTGACGCCGCCCTCGGTCAGCTCCTGCTCGAACGAGTTGATCTCGTCATAGCGGGCTCGCCAGGTCGTCTCCGGCACCAGCGAGCCGACCCGGGCGATCAACACGTCCTCGTAGTGCGAACGGTTGAACATCCCCACGTAGCCCTGCGGTGGCAGCTCCCGACGGATCCGCCAGAGGAAGTCGTGCCGCAACTCCTGGCGGGTCGGCGGCCCGAACGAGCGGATGTGCAGGCCCAGCGGGTTCATCGCGCCGGCCACCCGCTTGATCGTGCCGTCCTTGCCGCCGCAGTCCATGGCCTGGAGCACCAGCAGCACCCGCTGCGCCGGCCGTTCCGACCCGGTCTTGGCCATCGCGAAAAGCATCTCCTGCTGCCGGCCCAGCTCCTCGCCGACCAGTTCCACCTGCTCCCGCGCCCAGGTCTTACGGTGCTCGCCGCGGCCCGCGGGCTCCGGTAGGCCGGGCATGGACCGCGGGTCGATCGCGCCGAGATCCACCGGCGCGGTGACCCGCAGCAGGTCCCGCACGGAACCGCCCTCGGGTGCCACGACCTGCCCTTGCTGGGGTGCGCTCATGCACGGATCATCGCCCACCCACCGCCGTTCCGCCCGCCGAGGCCCACCTCCGAACCTGGCCCACCGATCGACACCGACCGACCTGCGCCCACGGCGAGCACAGGTTCGCCGGGCCGCCTCGGGGCAGCCGGCGAGCCCACTCGGCGGGAGGATGTAGCCCGGGACGCCGACCGGAAGGGGTGGTGGGTCGTGCGGGAGCTGGCGACGGAGTTCGAGGCCGAGCGGAGCCGGTTGCTCGCGGTGGCCCACCGGATGCTGGGCAGCCGCAGCGAGGCGGAGGACGCCGTACAGGAGACCTGGCTGCGCTACGCCGGGGCGCTGGCCGACCCGGCGGCCCGCGCCGAGATCAGGGACCTGTCCGCGTGGCTGACCACCACCTGCGCTCGGATCTGTCTGGACGTGCTCCGCTCGGCCCGGGTCCGCCGGGAGGCGTACCCGGGGCAGTGGCTGCCGGAGCCGGTGGTGAGCCCATTGGGCGGCCGGCCGCCAGCCGACGGCTACGCACCCGACCCGGCGGAGCGGGCGGTGCGCACCGACGAGGTCGGCACGGCGCTGCTGGTGGTGCTGGAGCGGCTCGCGCCGGAGCAACGGGTCGCCCTCGTCCTGCACGACGTGTTCGCGCTGCCGTTCGCCCGGGTCGCGGGGGTGCTCGGCACCACTGAGGTGGCGGCCCGGCAGCTCGCCTCCCGGGCCCGGCGGGCGGTCACCTCGCCGGACGTACCCCGGCACACCGCCGACCCGGCTGAGCAGCGTCGGGTGCTCGAGGCGTTCGTCGCCGCCACCGAGTCCGGCGAGTTGGATCAACTGCTTGAGGTGCTCGCGCCGGACGTGGTCTTTATCGGCGACTCGGGCGGGCACTTCCCGGCCGCCCGGTGGCCGGTGTTCGGCGCGGACCCGGTGGCTCGCCTCACGCTCGGCCTGTTCGGCCGGACCGGCCGGTACACCGGCCGGGTGCTGGCTCGGCCCGTGCTCGTCGACGGCATTCTCGGCCTCCAGTTGGAGACCACGCACAGCGATGGTCGACCGATCCGCCTGGTCACCGCGTTCGCTGTCGACCAGGGCCGGATCACCGCCATCTACAACCAGCTCAACCCGGAGAAACTGACCGACCTGCCGCCACTGGGCGCCGACGACGGCTGGCCGCCACGCTGGTGAGCCGGCCAGACCGGCCGTGCGGCCTCAGACCACCAGGGCCAACCACTTGCGGTACGCGGTGGCGAACGGCTCGGTGCCGTCGCCGAGCGCCCTCAGCAGCCGCTGTGCCGCGGCCTCGGCCTCGGCCACGACGTCCTCCGGGTAGCCGAACCGGGCCCGGTGCTCGGCGAACTCGTCCTCGTCGAGCAGCTCCACCAGGCCGGTGGCCCGACGCCTGACGACGTCCAGGTCCAGGTCGATCAGGTGGACCGTGTCGTCGGACTCCCAGCGGGCCGGGGTGGTGATGTCGCAGTAGACCTCGCTGGTGCGGGGTGGGGGGTTGAACATGCCCGTCCACCAGGCGCGGTGTGGCACCAACAGCACGAACGGGATCTTCTCCACCGAGGGCCGGCCGTGGTAGACCGACTCGGTGCCCTCCGGCACGCCGAGCCAGACGCCGAGATCGTCCTCGGTGAGCCGACGGGCCGGGTAGTCGCGATGGGCGCTGCCGTCGTACTTGCGGTAGATCACTCGGACCATGTCGCTCGGCATGATTCGCACCCTAACCGATACAGCCCAACACGTCGTAGCGTGGCCGTAACCGGACGGGGTCGGCCGAGACACCCCGCCCCGGTCGGCATCGCGCCACGCGGCGGATGGGCGCGGTCGGTGTCGGCGGCGCCGGGTACCGTCGCACGGTGACTCCGCCCCGCACCGCCACCGGTTCCGCCACCCCGTCGGCCCGTGCCAAGGGCCGGCGGCGGGGTGCCCGACCCAGTGGCACCGAACTGCTGGCGGCGGCGGTCGGCGCGGTGCCCGGCGGTGCGGAGCGCCCCGGCCAACTGCAGATGACCACGGCGATCGAGGAGTGCGTGGCCGGCGGCGAGCATCTGCTCGTGCAGGCGGGCACCGGCACCGGCAAGTCACTGGCGTACCTCGCGCCGGCGCTCACTGTGGACGGTCCGGTGGTGGTCTCCACTGCCACCCTGGCGTTGCAGTCCCAGCTGGTCGACCACGACCTGCCCCGGCTCGCCGACGCGGTCGAGCCGGTGCTCGGCCGTCGGCCCACCTTCGCCGTGCTCAAGGGCCGCCATCACTACCTCTGCCTCGCCCGACTGGACAACTCCACCGAGGAGGAGCCGGAGGACACCCTCTTCGACGCCCCCGCGGCGCGCCCCGGCGGCGGGACGCTCGGCAAGCCTGGCCCGGCCCAGCCGGTGAAGTGGCTCGGTGAGGCGGGCCGGCTAAGCAAGCAGATCGAGCGGCTACGCGACTGGGCCGAGAAGACCGCCACCGGCGACCGGGACGAGCTGGACCCGGGCGTTGAGGACCAGGCCTGGCGGCTGGTGTCGATGCCGGCCCGCGAGTGCGTCGGCGCGGCCCGTTGCTCGTTCGGGCAGGAGTGCTTCGCCGAGGCGTCGCGGGCCCGCGCCCGGGAGGCCGACATCGTGGTGACCAACCACAGCCTGCTCGCTGTCGACATGCTCGCCGACCGGCACATCGTGCCGCCGCACAAGCTGCTCATCGTCGACGAGGCGCACGAGCTGGCCGACCGGGTCTCCTCCGCCGCCCAGGCGGAGCTGGTGCCCGAGCTGATCGACCGGACCACCCGGCGGGCCCGTACGCTGCTGCGCCCGGAGACCGCCGAGGCGCTCACCGCCGCCGGGGACGCCCTGGCGGTCGGGCTGGCCGAGGCGCCGGCCGGCCGGATCACCGCGGGGCTGCCGACGCCACTGCGGGAGGCGTGCACGCTGCTCGACGCGGCGACCCGCTCTGCCCTGGACGCGATCGGCGACATCAAGGCCGACGACCCCGACCCGGTCCGTAAGCAGCAGGCCAAGGCCGCCCTGGACGAGCTCTCCACCACCGCGCAGCGGCTACTGGAGGAGGGCGACCACGACGTGGCCTGGGTGGAGAAGAACGACAGCGGCAACCGCCGGGCGCTCGTGGTCGCGCCGCTGTCGGTGGCCGGCACCCTCGCCACCCACCTGTACGACGAACGCACCGTCGTGGCCACCTCGGCGACCCTGGCGCTGGGCGGCCGGTTCGACACTGTCGCCCGCGCCCTCGGGCTGGACGCGCCACCGCCCGCCCCGCCGACCCCCGCCGCAGCCGCACAGGCCGCCCGCACCGGCCCCGGCCGGCCGGCTGCCGAAGCGCCCGGCCCACGATGGTGGGCACGCTCATTCCCGGCCGGGGGCCCTTGGGTGGTCGCTCCCGCAGCCCCCACGCGCTCTCGATGGCCGGCGGGAGTACGGGC
>NZ_JBEYSL010000124.1:0-14893 GCF_040642735.1 Micromonospora sp. NPDC047753
CGGGTACCACCCGAGCAGCTCGCGCGCCTTCCTGGTGTCCAGCGCCATGTTGCGCACCTCGCCCGGCCAGGGCAGCGGCTCGTACCGGGCCGCGTCCGCGCCGGGACAGGACGGGCACCCCTGTCGTACGGCAGGATGCCTCTTCATGAGCACCCAGTCGACGCCCGGCATCGACGACGCCGGAACCACCGATCACCCGTCCCGCTCCGACGGGTTCGTCCGCGGCATCTCCAGCGTCATCGGCGGGCCGCTCGGCGACCACGCGACAACGCTGAACCGGCCGGCCGGTCGGGAGCATCGTTTCTGGACGGCCGCGCGGATCGTGCTGGCGCTGGTGTGCCTCACGCTCGCGCTGCACTGGGTGCAGAAATCGCCCTGCCAGAACGGCGCCTGGCAGAACAACGTCCAGTACACCCGGTTCTGCTACACCGACGTCCTCGCCCTCTACTACGCCGAAGGGCTCAACGAGGGCAAGGTGCCCTACCGCGACCACCCGGTCGAGTACCCGGTGCTGACCGGCTACTTCATGGGGGCGCTGGGTCTGCCGGTGCACGCCATCGGTGACGGCGATCCGAGCATCAACCAGGGCCAGTGGTTCTACAACCTCAACGCGCTGGTGCTGGGCGCGCTCGCGGTGGCCACGGTGGCGGTGATCCTGTCGTTGCGCCGACGACGACCCTGGGACGCGGCGATGTTCGCACTCGCCCCGGCTCTGGTGCTCACCGCCACCGTCAACTGGGACCTGCTCGCCATCGGGCTGGCAGCCTTCGGCCTGCTTGCCTGGGCTCGAAAACGACCGGCGATGGCCGGCGTGCTGCTCGGGTTGGCCGGCGCGGCGAAGCTCTGGCCGCTGTTCCTGCTCGGGCCGATCCTCATCCTGGCGCTACGGGCCGACCGGGTTCGGGCCGCGCTCACCGCCATCGGGACGGCTGTCGCGGCGGTGGTCCTGGTGAACCTGCCAGCCGCGCGGGCGTACCCGGAGAACTGGGACCGGTTCTTCGAGCTGAACACCACCCGGCCGATCGACTGGGGCACGCTCTGGTACATCGGGCGCTACCTTGACGGCAAGGTCGGCAACGACCCCGCCAACCTCGGCCCGTTCGAGTGGCTCAACGCCAACATCCCGACCCTCAATACCGTCTCGTACGCACTGTTCGGGCTGGCGTGCCTCGGCATCGCCGTGCTGGCGCTGCGGGCACCGCGCCGACCCCGGCTGGGTCAGCTCGCCTTCCTGGTGGTCGCCGCGTTCCTGATCTTCAGCAAGGTCTGGTCGCAGCAGTTCGTGCTCTGGATGCTCCCGCTGGTGGTGCTCGCCCGGCCGAAGTGGGGCGCGTTCCTGGCCTGGCAGATCGCCGAGGTCTGCTACTTCGTCGCCTTCTACGGGGAACTGCTCGGCGCGGCAACCAGCAAGCCCGTCTTCCCGGAAGGGGTGTTCGTGCTGGCCTCGACGTTGCGACTGGCCACTGTGGTGGTGCTCTGCGTGTTCGTCGTCAAGGAGATCCTGCACCCTGAGCAGGACGCGGTGCGGGCCACCTACCCGGACGACCCGGACGGCGGAGTCCTCGACGGTGCCCCGGACGCCCCCTGGATAGACCGCTGGCGCCGCCCCGCGAGAAGCGAACAAGCACCCGTACCGGTGCACACGACCTGACCCTCAAGCCGACCGCGGCCGGCACCACGTCAGGGTTTTCGGGGGAGGCCGTCCGGCGCAGGGATCAAGCCTGACCGCCCGGAGCCGGGTGGGCTCCCCCGAAAACCCGCCCTGAAGCTTTACAGGCGGTAGACGACGGCCTCCCCGACCTCCTGCCGGCTGATGCCGAGCGACTCGACCGGCGCGTCGATGGTGATTTCCCACGGCGTGCCCGCCACCTGGCCGCGCAGCAGCACCACAGTGCGGACGCCGAGCGTGCGCAGGTAGTCGATGCTCGTCTGGTCCGGGAACGACTGGCTCACCCGACGGACATCGTCGAGCTGGCGCGGTGTGAAGCCGCTCCCGCCGTTGACCACGTCGGGGAACCCACTGGTCGACCAGAGCATCACGTGCTGGTCCAGGCTCTGATTACTGGGCAGCACCAGCAGCGGACCCTCCGCCGAACGCATCGCCGCCGGCTGGGTCGGCACCACCGGGTGCGGGGTGGTGTTCAGGCCCTCGACGGTGACCAGCAGCAACGGCAGCAGGGTGGCCATCCGCAGCCACGGCCCCGGCCACGACGGAATCCGCTGCGCGGTCAACTCGCGGACCCGGTCGGTGAGCGCGGTGACCGCGCCCGCCGCGAGCAGGCCGAGCAACAACGTGGTCCAGAGCATCAACCGCCCGGGGGTACGCAACGCGCTCCAGCCCGGCAGGTGCTCGAAGAGGGGAACGTAGGTGAAGGTGCCGTCGAAGAAACGGGTGCCCATCGCGAAGACCATCGTCAGCAGCACCCCGGCGAGCAGCAGCAGTCGGTGCCGCAACCGCCAGACCGAGAAGAACAACCCGCCCGCGGCGAGCGCGTAGAGCACGAAGCCCGGCAGCAGGGTCATCTCCGGGTGCCACGGAAGCGCTGCCCGTGCACCCTCGTGCAGCCCACCCCAGATCCGCGACTCCCCGGGTGCTGTCACGAAGCCCGATGCCGGTGGCGAGAAGAGGCTGATGTCGCCGATGGTGCGCTCGGCGTACGGGTGCAGCTCGGTCACCTTGAAGAACGGGAACGCCATCAGCAGGCCGACGCCGGCGAACAACACCCCGCCGAGCACGTCCGCGGCGAACAACCGGCGACCGAACGGAACGGCCTGCCCGGTGCGCAGCCGCCGCGCGAAGAACAGGACGGCAGTGACCAGCACCGCACCGGCCAGGAAGTACGCGAACGGCAGCCCGATGCCGAAGCCGAGGCTGAGCTGCCAGGCCGCCACCAGCCAACCCGCGTAGACCCAACCGTCGTGCCGGCGCTCCGGCCGGTAGCCGTGTCGCAGCGACCACCCGTGCCCGCGCGCCAGCATCGCCAGCGCCAGCGGAATGCCCCCGTTCGACAGCACGTGCAGGTGCCCGGCCTGGGCCAGCAGCCACGGCGCGTAGGTGTAGCTCACGCCCGCGACGGCCGCGCCGATCCGGCCGGCCCCGAGCTGTCGGGCCAGCGCGTACGCCCCGAGCGTGGCGAGCGCGTGCGCCAGCACGAACATGATGTTGTAGCGCAGCACGGCGTCCTCGGGACCGCTGCCGAGCATCCCGGCCGGGGCGTACCCGAGCAGCGTGTCGGAGAACGCGAAGCTCCACAGCTCGGGGAAGAACGTGTTGGACTGCCACAGCCGCGCCGGCTCGGCCAGCAGGATGTGCCCGGACCAGGCCATCTGCCAGGCTTGCAGGCTCGGGTCCCAGTAGTCCTGCGGAAGGGTGTAGCGCGGATAGCGCAGCGTCGGCCAGGTCATCAACACGGCCAGTGCCAACGCGCCGAGGGCGGCCAGAGTCCACTCGTGGATCAGGAACCGCCCGACCGCCCGACCCGCCCGGCTGAAGATGGAGGGCCGTGGCTCCGGTGCGGAGGCGAACGCCTCCCAACGCTCCGGACCGACCGGCTTCGCCTCGCTGTCGGCCTTGTCCGTAGCGTCGGCGCCGTCCGCCTTCACGTCCTTGGCCGGGTCGCTGTCCTTAGCCGGTTTGCTGTCTTTGGTCGTGCCGCTGTCTTTGGTCGTGCCGCTGTCCTTGGTCGTGCCGCTGTCCTTGGCCGCGCCGCTGTCCTTGGCCGCGCCGCTGTCCTTGGCCGCGCCATCGACCGTGCCGCTGTTCTCGGATGCGTCGGTGCCCGTGGCGGTGCTGTCGCTGGTTGCGGTGCCGCCCTGGCCAGCGTCTTTCTTGGCCGCGTCGTCCTTCTTGGCCGCGTTGCCCTGCTTGTCGCCGTGCCGGGCCGTGTCCTTACTGGCGGCACCACTCGTCGCGCGGTCTGCCCCGGCGTCGCCGTTCGGGGTGGCTCCGGTCGTGTCGCCGCCGACAGGCGGGGACTGGTCCGCGATGGTCCCGGCGGGGGCCGTGTCGGAGGTGCGAGCCGGCTGGGTGGGGGTGCCGGCCGCGGCAGTGGTGGCGGGTTGGCTCTCGCCGGCCGCGCCGGTGGGGGTGGGCCGCGCGTTGCCGGTCCCGGGCTGTCCGCTCGTCATGCCGCAGGGCTCTCCGCTCCGAGCTGCTCACGCAGAAAGTCGATGTCGGCGGCCTGGCCGGTCACGCCGCCCGGTGTCTCGACGACCACCGGCGCGCCGGCCGCCCGGATCACCGCCACCACCAGCTCCGGGTCGATCGTCCCGCCGCCCAGGTTGTCGTGTCGGTCCTGGCCGGAGTTGAACGCGCCCTTGGAGTTGTTGGCGTGCACCAGGTCGATCCGCCCGGTGATCGCCTTGACCCGGTCGACCAGGCCGAGCAGCTCCTCGCCGCCCGCGTACGCGTGGCAGGTGTCCAGGCAGAAGCCGACCTCGTAGTCACCGATGGCGTCCCAGAGTCGGGCGAGCGCGTCCAGCCGTCGGGCGCAGGCGTTGTCGCCGCCGGCGGTGTTCTCGATCAGGACCGGTACGCCGAAACCGCCGGAGTCCGCCGCGTACGCGAAGGTCTTGCGCCAGTTGTCGAAGCCCACGGCCAGGTCGTCGCCGGCGTTGACGTGCCCACCGTGGACGATCAGGCCCTTGGCACCGATGGCGGTGGCGGCGTTGGCGTGCCCGAGCAGCAGCTTGCGGCTCGGGATCCGGATGCGGTTGTTGAGTGTGGCCACGTTGATGACGTACGGCGCGTGCACGTAGAGGTCGACCTCGGCGGCGCGTAGCCGATCGGCATCTTCGCGAGGCTTGGGCGCCTTCCAACCCTGTGGGTCGGCGAGGAAGAACTGCACGGTCTCGGCGGACCGGGCGGCCGCCTCCGCCAGCGGGTCGGTCGAGTCGACGTGGGCTCCGATACGCATGCGAGCGAGCCTACGTCGCGCCCCCGACCGGCGAGGCGACGGCCGGGGCGGTGTCGCGTCACCGGAGGGACCGACGATCGTTGATGGGTGTGAACCGGCGACCAGCGTCCCGGTGCCGCCAGCGGCGCGAGCGTCGCACACGGCGACCGGCGGTCGACGGCCGACAGCGAGGTCACCCCCGCGGCGCGGCCCGGCGCAGCGGGGGCGACCCATCGCACAACGGGTACCGGGCAACGACGAATCTCGGAGAATTGTGCTTTTCCCCCCTACAAGGTACGAGTGCTGTTGTATCGTCAGATAACAACACGATAAAGCTCCGCGGGGCGTCTTCGGTCCAACCTCATCGGTGTGGTCGTTCCTCCCCAGGTCCCACCCAAGGAATGCGGACCGGACGCCCCGCGGCCTCGTAGACGGGGGTTCACCACCGACCGGTTGACGGTCGGACGGTGGGCCCCCGTCGGCTCGTCCTGGTCCGGTCCCGACCACCCCGGGCATGATCGTTGGGACCGGGTATCCTGGTCAGGTTGTCCGCGTCCGGCCGAGTTCCCTCGGCGCGTGCGGGCAGCGACACAAGACCTCCTGCCACGGAAGGACCGTGGCCGCTTAGCCCACAGGAGGTGAGCACGTCTTGCGTCACTACGAACTGATGGTCATCCTCGACTCCAGCCTCGAGGAGCGCACCGTCGCACCGTCGCTCGACACGTACCTGAACGTGATTCGGACCGCGGGTGGCTCGGTTGAGAAGACCGACGTGTGGGGCCGCCGGCGCCTCGCGTACGAGATCAACAAAAAGGCCGAGGGCATCTACGCCGTCATCGACCTGCAGGCCACGCCTGCTGCGGTGGCCGAGCTGGACCGTCAGCTCCGGCTCAACGAGTCCGTGCTGCGCACCAAGGTCATCCGACCGGAAATGCGCTAAGCCTTCCAACCCCCGGTTCGTCCGGATCAGCCTCCGCGACTCTGTCGGAGGGCTCTGAGAGCCTGTACGACGAGACGCTGAGTGCGCGAGGAGATGGTCATGGCAGGAGACACCACCATCACGGTCATCGGCAATCTGACCGATGACCCCGAGTTGCGGTTCACCCCCTCCGGGGCTGCGGTCGCCAAGTTCCGAGTCGCTTCGACGCCCCGTTTCATGGACAAGGCGTCGAACGAATGGAAGGACGGCGAGCCGCTGTTCCTCGCATGCACCGTGTGGCGGCAGGCCGCCGAGCACGTCGCCGAGTCGCTGCAGCGTGGCGCCCGGGTGATCGTGTCGGGCCGGCTGCGTCAGCGGTCGTACGAGACCCGCGAGGGTGAGAAGCGCACAGTCATCGAGCTTGAGGTCGACGAGATCGGCCCGTCGCTGCGCTACGCCACGGCCAAGGTGCAGAAGATGTCCCGCTCCGGCGGCGGTGGCGGCGGCTTCGGTGGCGGCGGTGGTGGTGGCAACCAGGGTGGCGGCGGAGGCAACTTCGACGACCCCTGGGCTTCGGCCGCTCCCTCTCCCGCGCGTGCCGGTTCGGGCGCCAATTTTGACGAGGAGCCACCGTTCTAATGGCGCCTAGCGCTCGCGATCGCAAACCAGGAGCACGTGCAACGGCCAAGGCTGCGGCACTGCGCAAGCCGAAGAAGAAGGTGAACCCGCTCGACAAGGACGGGATCGCCTACATCGATTACAAGGACACCGCGCTGCTGCGCAAGTTCATCTCCGATCGTGGCAAGATCCGCGCTCGTCGGGTGACCGGCGTGACCTCGCAGCAGCAGAGGCAGATCGCCCGCGCGGTCAAGAACGCCCGTGAGATGGCGCTCCTGCCGTACACGGCCACCACCCGCTGAGAGGAGGCACCGATATGAAGATCATCCTGACTCAGGAAGTGTCCGGCCTCGGTGCCCCGGGCGACATCGTCGAGGTCAAGAACGGCTACGGCCGTAACTACCTGCTGCCGCAGGGCTTCGCGATCGCCTGGACCAAGGGCGCGGAAAAGCAGGTCACGGTTATCAAGCGGGCCCGTGGGGCTCGCGAGATCCGCGACCTCGACCACGCCAACGAGGTCAAGGCTCAGCTCGAGGGTCTCAAGGTCAACCTGAAGGTCCGCGCCGGCGACGGCGGGCGACTCTTCGGCTCGGTCACCCCGGCCGAGATCGTCGACGCCGTCAAGACGGCCAGCGGCCCGGTCCTCGACCGGCGTCGGCTGGAGGTGCCCGGTCACATCAAGTCGACCGGCACCTACCCGGTGAAGATCAAGCTGCACCCCGAGGTGACCGCGTCGTTCAACCTGAACGTCGTTCAGGGCTGACGTCCGCAACACCACCACGAGAGCCCGCACCGAGCGATCGGTGCGGGCTCTCGTGCGTACGTCGTCCAACGCGGCAACCCGGGCCACGGCCGGGCGTGCCCGCCGACGGGTCACCCGATGGGCTGGCCCGTCACCGCGCTGATCAACACCGTGGAGAGGCCACCGCCCACCACCGCGGCGGCCACCGCGATGGTCGCCGAGCGCCAGGTCGTACCCACCCGCCGCAGCAGGGCCGCCACCACCAGGCTGCTCACCAGGGCCAGACCGAAGCGCGGCGAACCGGCCAGGAGTGACTCCAGCGCGCGGGACCGGGCGGACTCACACCCGCCCCCGCTGATGTCTGTCACACAACCAGCCGGCGCCTGGCTGTCCAACGTCAACAGCCAAACGAAGATCAGCATGGCCGGCACCAGGTAACAGGCCGCCGTATACAGCAGAGGCCGGACGGACCCACCCGGATCCGGGTCGAGCAGGTCGTCCTCCAAGCGCCGCGCCCAGGCACCCGTGGCCGCCGACTCGACCCGCCGACGTACCGACGCCGTGCCCACCGCCGGCCGGTCCGCCCTACGTCGGGGCGTACCCGGACGCGGCGCGCCCGGACGCGGCGCAGGCGTAGGCGCGCTGCGTGGCCGTGGGGCGGTGTATCCCACCACCGGAGACCGGGGCGCCGACGTCGTCGGGTCCATCCAACGCGGGTCGTCATCAGCCAACCGGGTGCCGGACCAGAACCCGTCCTCCCGGCTCGGCCACCCCTCGGCAGGTGCCGGGCGATCGGAGCGCGGCGCCAGCGTACGGTCCCACTGGTCGTCCTCGATCGCGGACCGCTCCCACTGGCCGGTGCGGTCCGACCGTTCCCAGCCGCCGACACTTTCCACCGCCGACCACTGCCCGCTCAGGTCCCCGCTGTCCGCGCCGGCCGCCGGCGGCCACGCGTGCACGCCCGAGGCGTCCCACGGGTCCACAGCAGGCGGGTACGACGGATCCGGCTCTGCCACCTGCTCCGAACTGCGGACCCACTGGTCGGCCGCCGGACGGGACCAGGACTCCTCCGCCGCACGACGGCTACGCCGGGTGGGACGGCTCGGCTCCTGGTCCGGGACCTGCTCGCTCGGGGGGGACTCCGGCTCCCCGCCCGACCAGATCACCTGCGGACGGCCAACCGGCGCGCGGCGGGGACGCCGCTCCGAGACAGCACCAGAGATTGGCTCGTCCTCGCCTGCGTCGGCCCGTCGGCGGCCGGAATAACCCTGGTCCTGCGGACGGTCGAGCGTCCACTCCCGGGTGTGGTCCGAGTCTGGCGCCGGGCCGATCGCTGCCTGCTCCCGTCGACGCGGCTCGCTGCCCCGCCGCCGACCACCCGACGACTCGGCGGACCGTCGGTCCGCCCCGGAGATCGGCCGCTCGGGCTCGTCCTCGTCCTCGTCCGGTGCCGCGTGCCGACCAGCGCCGTCCGCGTGCCGGACCCCTGACTCCAGCGCCCACCGGGGCAGGTAGGCGTCGACAGGCTCGTCCTGGCCGCGTTCCAACGCACGTCGACGGCTGGAGGTGCGGTAGCGCCCGTCCTCGTCGTACGGATCAACCGGAACAGACGCCGCGCGCTCACTCCACGAGGCGGTTGGCTGGCGCTCGCGCGGGCTGCCATCGCCGCGTCCCCAGTCCCGGTAATTCACGGCCGGAGTGTGACCCTTCTGAACCGAAAGCGGAATCCGCTGTCCAGGTGTAGCCGTTCGCTGGAGATAGTACGGGACGATCGTGTCACAGGCCCGACCGAAATATTCTCCTCCACAGGCTGGGGAGTATGTCTTCGCAGGTCAACGAATTATGGTCGAGAATTCCCCAATGGTTATCCACAGGCTGTGCACACGCTGCGCACATGCTGTCCACCGGGATCCACAGGTTGTCCCGAGGCTCGTCCACCGGCGTTGTTGAGTCTCTGACCTCGGGGTCCGTATGGTTGGCCCTCGACCGCCGGCGATGGCCCCCGATCGACCGGCCCGGTCGGACGAGACGTGTCGCACCCCAGCAGTAGAGCTGGGGTTGGATCCGGCGCAGTGGAGGGGGGACCCGTGTCGGTCACCGACGACATGCGGGCAGAGCCACGCTCCGGCGGAGGCCAGCCACCCGCACAGCGGGATGGCCAGTTCGACAAGACCCCGCCCCAGGACGTCGCGGCCGAGCAGTGCGTCCTCGGCGGCATGCTGCTCTCCAAGGACGCCATCGCCGATGTCGTCGAGATCCTCAAGACCAACGACTTCTACCGGCCGGTGCACGCCACCATCTTCGACATCATCCTCGACATCTACGGCCGGGGTGAGCCGGCCGACTCGATCACGGTCGCGGCGGCCCTTGCCGACTCCGGGGATCTGGTACGCATCGGTGGCGCGCCGTACCTGCACACACTCATCGCCAGCGTGCCCACCGCCGCCAACGCCGCGTACTACGCCCGCATCGTCAGCGAGCGGGCGGTGCTACGCCGACTGGTCGAGGCCGGCACGAAGATCGTGCAGCTCGGCTACGGCACCGCCAGCGGCGGCAGCCGCGACGTGGACGACGTCGTCGACCTCGCCCAGCAGGCCGTGTACGACGTCACCGAACGGCGGGTCAGCGAGGACTTCGCGATCCTCGCGGACATGTTGCAGCCGACGCTGGACGAGATCGAGGCGGTGGGCGCGACCGGCGGCATGATGACCGGCGTGCCGACCGGCTTCAGCGACCTGGACCGACTGCTCAACGGCCTGCACGCCGGACAGTTGATCATCGTGGCAGGCAGGCCTGGTTTGGGTAAGGCGCTCGCGCTCGACACCCCACTGCCGACCCCGGACGGCTGGACCACGATGGGCGAGGTTGAGGCGGGCGATCAGCTACTGGCCGCGGACGGCACACCGACCACTGTCACACACGCCTTCGACGTGATGCACGACCGTCCCTGCTATGAGGTCGAGTTCTCCGACGGCACCGTCATCGTGGCGGACGCGGAGCACCTCTGGAAGACGACCACGCGGGCGATCAGGCGGCAGGAACCGGCGCGGCAGAGGAGGCGGCACTGGCCCGAATCGTCGTTGGTCAACGTGCGTGCGGCGCATGAGCGGCTGAGCTCCCTGGGGAACCAGCCGATCACGCTCTTCGACACGATTGAGCAGGTCGGGCCGGAGTTCCGGCATGTCCTGCACACCGTCGCCCGTGAGGTCGGATCGGTTGGCCGGATCAGCCGTCCCATCGTCCGTAGCGGAAAGCCACGGAACTGGACCGCGCCGGGCTATCCGGCCGGTCCGCTTCTAAGCGCGCTTCTTCAACGAGCCGAACGAGAGGTCAATACCGGCAGCCGGGCCGACCACGACGGCGTCGTCACCACTGCCGAGATCGCGGCCACGCTGCGTACCGACACTGTCGAACGCCGGCTCAACCACGCCGTTCGAAATTGCGCTCCCATCCAACTCCCGGACCGTGAGCTGCTGATCCCGCCCTACACCTTGGGGACGTGGCTCGGTGACGGGCACAGCGGCGCCAGCCGCTTCACCACGGCAGATCCGGAGATGGTTACGCACATCGAGGCGGACGGCTTCGTCGTGCGTCCCAGCGGCCCGATGGTCTACACCATTCTGCTGCAGCCCACGGCCGTTGCTCCGGGGAACGGTGTCTGCGTGGACTGTGGCGCTTCCACCAGGGCGTTGCGTGAGAATCCAGCGACGAGGAAGTGTGCCGACTGCCGTCACCGGAATGGTTCCTTCCTCGGGTTGCTGCGTCAGGTCGGGGTGGCGGGGAGCAAGCGCATCCCGGGCGTCTATCTGCGCGCCTCGGAGGCTCAGCGCAGGGCGTTGCTGGCTGGGCTGATGGACACCGATGGGACCGTTGCCCCCTCCGGCAACCTCCAGTACACGTCGACTTCGAAGCGGCTGGCTTATGACGTACGCGAACTCATCGTCAGCCTCGGCTACCGCTGCACTGTCAACGCGAAGCCGGTGCGCGGCCGCTTGCCCGAGTCGTCGATCGCGTACACCCTGAACTTCTCCACCCCGGATGTCGTTTTCCGGCTCAGGCGGAAGCAGGATGCGCACGTCGAACGCCGCCGCACCACCTCCGACGTTCGAACGACCTCGCGGTTCATCGTCGACGTCCGGCCGGTCCCCAGCGTTCCGGTGCGGTGCGTGACCGTCGATAACGACGAACACCTGTACTTGGCCAGCCGGGCGATGATCCCTACCCACAACAGCACGGCCAGCATGGACTTTGCCCGAAATGCAGCTATTCGCGCCAACCAGGCCGCAGCCATCTTTTCGCTGGAAATGAGCAAGGTCGAGATCGTCATGCGGCTGCTCTCCGCCGAGGCGCGGGTGCCGCTGCACGTGTTGCGCAGCGGTCAGCTCTCCGACGACGACTGGACCAAGCTGGCCCGGTGCATGGGCGAGATCAGCGAGGCTCCACTCTTCGTCGACGACACGCCGAGCATGAACCTGATGGAGATCCGGGCCAAGGCTCGGCGGCTCAAGCAGCGGCACGACCTCAAGATGATCGTGGTCGACTACCTCCAGCTGATGACCTCACCGAAGCGCACCGAGAGCCGCCAGCAGGAGGTCGCCGACCTGTCCCGTGGCCTGAAGCTGTTGGCCAAGGAGGTCGAGTGCCCGGTGATCGCGGTCAGTCAGCTGAACCGTGGCCCGGAGCAACGCACCGACAAGCGACCCCAGCTATCCGATCTGCGTGAATCAGGCTCAATTGAGCAGGATGCTGACGTCGTCATCCTCTTGCACCGCGACGACTACTACGACAAGGAGTCGCCGCGGGCCGGGGAGGCGGATTTCATTGTTGCCAAGCATCGAAATGGGCCCACCGACACGGTGACCGTCGCGGCTCAGCTGCACCTGTCCCGCTTCGTCGACATGGCCATCGGCTGACCGACGCGGCAGCCTGTCGTCGGTCAGCCGAGCAGTGGGAACCAGCCCGCCGACTCACCCAGCTCCAGCCGGTCCCGGTCGGTCAGCGGTACGCGCCCGGTGGCCTTCAGCAGAAAGTCGTTGTCATCCCAGGCGGCGGGTCGAACTGTGTCGTCGCTGAGCAGGCCGTCCATTGTCGCTACCGCGACCTGTACGGCCAGTGGGCCGGGCGGCGGAGCGTCGGGCAGTTCCAGCGTCAGGTCCAGGTGGTGGACGGCGGCCTCGGTGGTCAGGGTGGCGAGGAAATCCGGTACGCGCAGCACGTGTCCCTGGGTGGTCACGTACCCGTCAGGGTCGGCTGACGCGGCGGCGCGGACCGCGGCCGGGGCGGTGTCCCGCCAGAGTTCGACGATCCTGGTCGGACGGTCGAAGGCGGCAGCCGAGCGGCGGACCCACCAGGCATGGCGGGCAGCCTCGTCGTCGTTGCCGCCGGGAAAGTCGCGCCAGTAGCTCACGTCGTCGACGTCGGCGGGGCCGTCGACGGGGATGGCCAGGGTGACGAGTGCCCGCTGGGCGTCGCCGAGAACGTGCAGAAGCAGGTCGGCGATGAGCCAGCCCCGGCACCGGGTGGCCTGTTGCAGGCCGGAGTCGTCGAGGCGACCGACCACCGCTGTGATGCCGTCGTACGCCTGGGCCAGCGCCTCGTCCGGTCGGATCGCGGTCATGCGATTGAGCCTCGCACGAAGCGTGGCGCGCGCCAACGATCAATGGCGGGGGCGGTGTGCCCGGGTCGACGCGTGATCGACCCGGGCGGAAGGTCGGCCTGGGGTCAGCCGAACATCTCGTCGAGGAAGCCCTTGCGCTTCTTCTGCCGGTAGTGGCCGTGGTAGCCGTGGTGCTGCTGCTGGTGGCCGTAGGCCGGCTGCGGCGGGTAGCCGTGGGCGGGCGGCGGGGGCGGCGGTACGGTGCCGTAACCGGGCTGGTGCGGCGGGGGCGGCGGGGGTGGGTAGCCGGCCGGCTGTTGCGCGGGCTGGCCCGGCGCGCCTCCGGTCTGTTGGCGGCTCCAGTTTGCCTCCGCCTCGAACAGCTTCTCCAACTCGCCGCGGTCCAGGAAGATGCCTCGGCACTCCCCGCACTGGTCGATGACGACGCCACTGCGTTCGTACTGGCGCATTTCTCCGCGACACTTGGGACAGGTAAGGCTACTCATCGCCCGACGGTACCTGGTGGACCTATGCAGTTGCTGTGAGCGCCTCGGTGACTTCTTCGTCGGTCACCTCGTGGAAGTCGTCGTAGTAGGCGCTGACCGCGCCGAAGTCCGCTGGGCGTTGGGCGCAGACGACCTGGTCGGCCTCGGCGGAGAGCAGTTCGTACGCCTCCTGCGCGCCAACCGGGACCGCGACCACGACGCGGTGTGCCCCGAGTTGGCGGACGACCTCGACGGCGACACGGGCGGTCGCCCCGGTGGCGAGGCCGTCGTCGACGATCACCGCGGTCCGCCCGGTGAGGTCCACCTGTGGGCGGTCGCCCCGGTAGAGCCGTTCCCGGCGCTCCAGTTCGGCCTGCTCCCGGTGTCGGACCTCGGCGATGTCGTCGTTGCTGAGTCGGCTGGCCACCGGGTCGTTGAGCACCTGGACACCGCCCGGCCCGAGTGCGCCGAAGGCGACCTCCCGGGCCCACGGCACGCCGAGCTTGCGGACGACAAGCACGTCGAGTGGTGCGCCGAGCCGTTCGGCGACGACCCGGGCGACCGGCAGGCCGCCCCGGACGAGGCCGAGGACGACGACGTCCGGTTCGCCGATGAGCGCGGTGAGCCGTTCGGAGAGCACCCGGCCGGCGTCGGCCCGGTCGCGGTACGTGGTCATGCCTTCAGGTCTACGCCCTGACGCGCCGTTCCGCCCGGAAGTTAGGCCGAAGTGCTCCGACCGGAGGGTTCGTCGGCAACGGTGGCGGTCGGTGTGTCGACCGGGCGGTGCAGGGCGGGGGCCCAGGTCAGCAGGGCCAACGGGTACAGCAGGTAGCCGAAGCGGGTGGTCGGCATCAGGGCGATGGCGGCGAGCAGCCCGTACCCGCAGATCAGCGCGGTGGCGACGGCGGTGCGGGGCGGGCGGCGGGCGAGCCGGACGGCGATGGCCAGTCCGGCGGCGACCAGCAGCCCGGCGGCGATCAACCGGCCCGCGGGTAGCGCGTTGGCGATCAGGTAGCCGGGGAACGGGGACTGCGCGGGGCTGGTGACCAGCCCGTGGCCGAGGGGAAAGCGCAGCACGTTCTCGGTGAGGGCGTCGCGGTCCACCAGCAGCGCCGGCAGTAGTGCGGCGACGGGCAGCCCGATCGCGCCGACGGCGACCCGGGTGCCGGCGCGTCGGGTCAGACCCCAGACGATCAGGACCAGGGCGACCGGCCAGGCGAACAACTTCAGCGCGCCGGCGAGTCCGACCGCGACGCCGGCCCGGCCGGGCCGGTCGGCGGCGGCGAACGCGAGGGCCAGCAGGCAGAGCGCGAGTACGGGTAGGTCGTCACCGCCGGTGGCGAGGGTGAGGGCGCAGATCGGCAGTACGGTGGCGGCCTGCACACCGCGCAGCAGGGCGGCGTCCCGTCGGCGGGTCGCGGCGTTGGTGGCCTCGCTGGTGGTGGCCTCGCCGGGGGTGGCCTGGCCGGTGGTGGCCTGGCCGGTGGTGGCCTCGCCCGTGGTGGCCGGTGTTCGGCGCAGGGCGGCCACGGCCAGGGCGAGCGCCAGCGCGGTGCCCACAGCGAACCAGACCCGGGAGTCGGTCCACCAGGTGTCGAGCAGCGCCCTGGGCAGGCCGAACATCGCCATGCCGGGCTG
>NZ_JBEYSL010000125.1:0-14853 GCF_040642735.1 Micromonospora sp. NPDC047753
AGCGCATCACCTTGCCAAGGTGAGGGTCGCGGGTTCGAATCCCGTCGTCCGCTCGCGATGTGCCCCCTGGGGCCGCCACGGGCGATTGGCGCAGTGGGAGCGCGCTTCCCTGACACGGAAGAGGTCACTGGTTCAAACCCAGTATCGCCCACCAGCTCAGAGGCCACATCCCATCGATGGATGTGGCCTCTTGTCATTGCTGGATGACTAACTGGGTGACTAAGCCCCAGTGCGGGTGTCCTCACCGAAAATCCGATCCATCGCGGCTGCCCCCGTCAGCAGTATGGGCCGGAGTTGGTGACGGTAGACCTTCTCGGTGACCGAAGTGCCGGAGTGGCCGCACAGGTCGGCGATGTCGCTAAGCGAGACCCCGCCATCAGACAAGAGCGACACAAAGCTGTGCCGCAGCTCCCGGGGCGTCCAGTCGGCCGGATTGAGGCCGGCGCTCTTCGTGATCCGCCGAAAGGCGCGGCGGACGTTCGCCGCATCGAGTTCGGTGCCGACCGATGACGCGAAGACCAGGCCGGCATCTTGCCAATCCTCGCCAGCCTTCTCGCGGTCCCGATCTTGAAGGCTGCGTTGGCCGCGAAGGGCAACGACCCCACGTAGCGGTAACGCTAGGGTGCGCCCAGACTTGCGGGTCTTCGTATCGCCACCTTCTCGCACCGAATGCCAGACCTGGATCGATGGCGGCACGGGATCATCGTCATCAGGCCGGCCATCAAGGTCGACGTGTGTCCAAGTCAGTGCGCGAAGCTCTTCGGTGCGTGCACCGGTAAGGAGCGACAGCACCACGTAGGCATAAAGCCTGGTGTCTTCGGCCGCGTTGAGGAGAGCCTTCGCAGCATCCAGGGTGAGCGACTTGGAGGGACGGCCGACCTTGCCGGTAGGTACAGTGCACAAGGCGACGACGTTGCGCTTGACCTTGTCCCGTGCCATGGCACGGATGACCGTGCGGTTGAGGCACTCGTAGATCCGCTGCACGGTGCTCGTGCTGAGTGTCTTGGCAAGCTGGATCAGCCAGCGATCGACGTCGGTGGCGCTGAGGTCGCGCAGCTTGCGGGCACCGAGGCCCGTGATGATGTGCTTACACAGGTGTCGATTCTTGTCGACGGTGCTGGCGACGCGGCCATTGAGGCCGTAGGTGAGCCAGTCTTCAACCGCCTGAGCGACGGTGTAGCCCGTCTGGGCGAGGGAAAGGCCGTCCTCGTATTCGCGGATCTTCTCGCGAAGAGCCGCGTGAGCTGCGGCCTTGGTCTTACCGCTTCCTTTGCGGACGATGCGTTTGCCGGACGGGGTATAGCCAACGGTGACTGAGGCGATCCAGCGTTGCCGCTGCTCGTCCCAATGCAGGCCGCCGTCTCCCCGGCTGCGGCGTTTGGTCATGCGGCGGCTCCTCTCGTGCTCTCCCGTTCGAGTAGGGAGACGTACTCGGTGATGGCGGACTCGGGGATCAGCCGGGTCCGGCCTTCTTTGACAGTGCGTAGTCGGCCGGAGCGGATCAGCTCGTAGATGACCGAGCGGCTGAGACTGAGGAGCTGCATGGCTTCGGGGATTCGGTAAAGCGCCTTCCTGTGCGGCGCGGCAGAGCTGGTCATCGAGGGATGGAGCCTTCCTGGCGGGGCGGGTACCGGGTTCGATCAAGCAGCCGTTGGCGTGGCGCTGGCGGCGGAGATAGCGGCGAGTTCATTTGCAAGCTCTTCGCGTCCGGCGGCTTGTCGAGCACGGGCCATGGCGGCGGCGGTGTTGGCGAGCAGGGCGTCTCCGGTGGTGTGCCAACCGACGCCGGCAAAAGTGAGGGTGCCGACGATCAGCATGGTGTCGTCGAGGTGGTCGACGGCCCTGATGGGGTCGGTGACGGCCTGGTCCTGGTCGTCGTTGCGTCGGTAGGTGACGCGGGTGTCGCGCAGGAGTTGAAAGGTGACGGAGTAGCGGCGGGCTTTGGTGAGGAAGTGGCCGCCGAAGCCGAGCATGTGCGCCCAGCGGCGCAGCCGGGCGTAGGGGTTGCCCGTGGCTGGTTTCACCGGTTCGGCGTCAAGCCAGGCTTGACGCTTGGCGACGCAGACGGGGCACACGGCGTAGCGGGTATGGGTGCCGCAGTCTAGGCACTCCCAGCGCTTCACGAAGCCGGGCCGAGGTCGGTGATCCCGGGGCCGCTGCGAGAGCGGGACGGGAGTGCCGGTGGGTCGGCCGAGTCGCCAGCAGGCGTCGATGAGGCGGGAGGTGTGGTCGCCGTCGGGGTCGGCGTAGTCGCCGATGGAGTCGGCGTCGAGCCTGACGGAGCGGTGCCCGGTTACCTCGGTGCTCTTGGTGGCGTACTTGGCAAGGTAGCCGGCGACCATGCCATCGGTGACCTCACCGCTCCCGGTCAAGCTGATGGGTCGGATGTCAAGGCGGCCCTGAACGGGCCGCACGCGCCGCCGCCTGGGCGCGCGTCCGTCGCTCCGCTGGCGCTCCGACTCCGGCCACGCAACACGCCCGGCGGCTGGCGCGAAAGCGGAAAAGCCCAAGGGGCCGCCGCAGCACGACAGACCGTTGACCGGTGAGGTGATGGGCCGGCAGCCGACCGGGCCGCGCGGCCAGCACCGCGCGGTGTAGGGGGCGCACCCGGCCGCGTCGGCGAGCTGGCGGCGGTTGCAGGGTTGCGGTTAGGGCGCCTCCGGCGGGGGCGCTCCGGCACCAGGATGGCCGGGGCTCCGCCGGCGGTTTGCGGTCCGTGGGTGGTTGCGGTAGGTCATCCCGCCTGCCATCGACCCGGGCAAGCCGAGCAGACCGCCGCCCGACCCGCCAGCGTCCGAACGAGCCGTCAAGGTCCGCTTGACGTGGCGAGCCGGGCGGCGGCCCACTCCACGGGGTGCGGGTCGATGGCAGACGGGATGACTAGCTCGCCCTAGCCTCGCTGTCTCCGACGACTGGAAATGCCGCGGCTGGCATTGGTGTCAACCAATAGTGGAGTCGACACTGCCCTAGCAAGCAGTGCTGCCGGCACGAGGACGGGGTGACCCTGCTGCGTTCCAGAAATTACTCGGTCACTCCCGAACTCTTGCAGCATCCCGTGGAGGTGCCACGAAAAATAGGCTGCACGCGTTTCCGTGTAGACACTGAGGTTATATGCAGCCCACAAAGAGAGGGCGCTAACGACGGCCGCAGTAAACGTGAGTAACCGCGTATCGCTATGTAAGACTACCAACGGAACCGTCACACCCACCGTGAACACGAAAGCAAAGGTGACGACCATCCAAAGCCTTAGCCACAAGAACCTAGAAAAAGGGAAAGAGCAAGGTGCCCTTAATTCCGCCAGACGAGCACATCCAGGGAACTCATCTGCCGAAATGAGATCGGTAGCGTTAGCGTTAGATATAATACTCGCAGAATAGGTTAACAGATTCAGTCTTAGGTTTAGGGCAGGGTCGCGAGACGTGTCTGGGACAAACCATCGAAATCGCCGGGGAATCGCTGACGGGGTATCGAACTTTAGGACGGAAGGGGGCTCATCGGCAAGCGCGAACGCAACAAATGGATTGGCCAGAGCGGCCTCGCACAAGATTAGAACCTGCTGAAGTTCTGGCATCTTGCGAGCACTTATGTCCTCGATTACCAGGGAGCAGAATGGCCGGCTGGCTAAGTTTTCGATCACTATGGAAGGATGGTCCTTGACGAGGTCTACCTCTAGTGACCGCGCCAATCGGAAAGCAGCTTGCGGGTCCACCGAAGCATAAGATCCTAAAACTGCTACCAACCTTCTCCTGTCGCCTTGAATGAGCATCTTCAGCAACTGCTCATGGGTCACGGCGGCAGCGGGACGGTTGTAAGCTTCGCGCCACTCTGCCTCATCGGCGAGAATGACAGCAAAAAGGTGGAGCCTTCGAAGCCATTCATCGTTCCAGAGGTCCTGAGGCGTCTTTGTTAAAAATTCTGCCTCAGAAGCTGCATACGAGGACCATGCGTGATGGTCGTAAGCTTGGGTCTCTAGGAATACGCGCCCTAAGACTCGCGAGTCGCTTAAAATGGCAATGTCATCGAGCATTCTCGCCCTCATTGCGCGCGGCATGAGTCCCGCAGCAAAAGGAATGACTTCAACAAGCTTGGTGGCGCTTTGTGCCGCCTGCGACGAAAAGTCACGGTGCATAGAAATAAGCTCGCTCCACCCCTGCTCACGGCCGTGGATCGCTTCCTTCGCCGCTAGGAACTCGCAGAAGGTCAGGTGAATAAACCGTAATGTCTCACTGCCTCTTTCCTCAGACATGAGGCCAGTTTCCTTGCATACCTCGCGGAGTCGGGCGGCTGCGTCTAGCTTCGAGTTGCATCCATATATCTCGGTTGTTACCTCGATGGCACGATCCCAGGATATTAGATTAGCGGGTTGCGAGGGATCGGTCAGATTCTCGAAGGAGAGGACACCGAAGAGCTTTTCCCTTTGCTCGCGAATAGTGCTCTTTATCGGAACATCCAGCTGTCGATTCCTGCGAAATAGCAGCAGCTCATCAACTACCCGCGAATAGAATCCTGTACGTGTATCAGGCGTCCCTACACTGTTCTCGCCCTGGTCGCTTGCGACATACATGGCGAGAACCAGTGGGTTACTGCACATCTCCCGCAATGTTGGTCTATCCGTCAATTCTGCGAAGATCCTGTTAATGGTTGCTTTGCGTGAGACCGTGTGGGGGTACGGCCACAGCGACAAGAAGCTATAAATGTCCGCCGGCGTAAATGGTTGGACGTGGTAGATCGTGGGGAACCTGTTCGAGAATCGGGAGTGTATTTGCCTGTAGAACTGCGTCCGCATGGTTAGGATGAGCTTGTTGTTCGGACTTGCGTTGGCCAAGCGATCACTCAATGAATCGATTGCCTTCGCGACGATCGGGTAGCTCTCCGTCGAAACTTCATCCAATCCATCGAGTAAGACCATTAACCCTCTATTGCCGAGCGAAAGATCAAAAAGCTTGCCCATCTGATAGCCGCCCACCAACTGGACCTTCTCCCGCAGGAGTCGGATAGCCCAGTCGCCGAGGGCGCGATCTGAGGCAGTGCGCTTGGGGGGCGTGAAGTTCTTTAGGTCGACGACTATTGGCAACGGGGCATGTTTCGAGAGGAGGGCCCCCCAGCATGCCTCTCGGAAGGTCTTCTTGACGAAGGAGGTTTTGCCGGATCCGGGATCCCCAATTATTTGTATCCTATTTGCGTCATCCTGCCAGATGTCTCCCTTTTCGGAAGTTGCCCGACGAGATGCGCTTTCGAGTCGAAGCGGAACGAATGTTGAGTCCGTAGGCAGGGCGGCCTCTGCGGCACCGGGTACTTGAAGGAACTTAGTTGCATCCCTTGCCAATTCGGCACGACAATATCTTTTGAGGCTCATTTGCGTTACGATCGATTCGGCGATGAACTTATCGGCCACCCAAGTAGCTGCATCGAGTATCTGCTTGATGTTCGCTTGAAGGAACCTAGATGCTCTGCGCAGTACGAGGTAGAAGAGCGGAAGTCCTACCGCCGTAATGATTGCGGTTTGGATGTCAAAGCCGTTCACGTTGGAGGTAACTCTCTCTCTATATATCGGCGAGCATCGACCTTGAATGGCGCGGGCGGTGATATAAGATTGGTCTACGGAAATGCGAACGCCATGAAGGTGGATAATTACCACAACTCAGGGGTGCAGGGAAGGCTAATGTCGGAGTTGCGACTTTTCTTGTGCATGTGACCGGCCCGAATTCGTCGTCAACATTAAGAAATCTCGACTCTGCGCCCGAGCGACTTCGACAGCAGCGGTGACAGCAACCGGCCGGGACGAGGGCAGCCGCCAGCGGCCGTAGTCCCACGCCAAATGCAGCGCGGCTAGCTACCTCACCAACCCGTGCCCGTTGCGTGCCCGATGCGACGGACGCCGAGGGGTAATGGCGGTCAAAGATGACGGCGCCCTGACGTCGTCGATCAGCGCCAGCCACAGGCTGAGGCCGCGAGCAGGCAGCGGGATCAGAGGAGTCCTAAACCGTGTGCCTCGATGCAGCCTCCGAGCCTGGGTGACCAACTGGGTGACAATCGGAACGGCCGGTGCTGGACGTCCACGGAGGCTGGTGGACTGTTTCGGCAGCTCAGCCCGGCTCTGCGCACAGCTAATAGGCCGCTGGTAATTCCCTGACACGGAAGAGGTCACTGGTTCAAACCCAGTATCGCCCACCATCCACATAGAGCGATCAGATGGCCCGTTGCTGGATATCCGGTGACGGGCCTCTTTCTCCATGGGTGACCATCGGTCATTCGCCGGCGCGGAGTACCTCGCTCAGCCGGTCACGTCGCCGCAGCGCCGACTCGACGGGTACGACGGTGGCGGCCGCCGCCAGCAGCGCCACGCTCACCAGGCCCAGCAGCCACCACGGCAGGACCGCCGCCGGGTCGGCGGCCTGGCCGGTGAGCAGCCGCAGGTCGAGCGGGCCGAGCGTCAGGCGGGCGAGTACGGCCCCGAGTAGCGGGCCGCACACCGCGGTGACCACGACCGGCGGGAGCAACTCTCCGGCGGCGACCCAGCGGACGTCGCGTGGCCGCAGGCCGAGGGTCCGCAGCCGGGTCAGGGTCTGCCACCGCTGCGACGCACCGGCGGCGGCGGCGAGCGTGAGGCCGAGCAACCCCAGCGCCAGCAGCACCGCGGCAGCTGTCCACGCCAGCCGTGTCAGCCCTGCCGTCAGCGGGGCCACCCGCTGCGCCCGCAGGACGTCCGTACGCAGCACGACGTCGGAGGCGACTCCGGTGTTCGTCACGGCCCGCCCCGCGCCGGGACCGGTCACCCAGACGGTGTTCGCGACGGCGGGCAGCCCGGCGTGGGCGAGGGCCGTGGCGTCCACGATGACGACGTCGTCGACGCCGCCGACGGAGGGAGCGGTACCGACGGCGGCGAGACGGATCGCCGGGGCGCCGTCGCGGGGGAGTTGCAGCCGCGAGCCGGTGCGCAGTTCGCCGGATTTCGAACGGACCAGCGCCGGGACCTCACCGGGGCCCGGACCGGGAGCCGTGAGCCGGGCCAGCGCGGGCGCGTCGGGCAGCGGAGTGGTGGCCAGCAGGTGCTGGAACGCGGCGGCGTCCACGATGACCAGGCGTGGGGTGAGCAGCGTCGATTCGGCGAAGACGCGTGCCGAGTCGGTCACCTGCGCGACGACGACCTGCCCCACCCCGGGTGCGGCGGCGATGCGCTCGGCGAGTGCGGGCGTGGCGGTCTGGGCGTCCGCGCCGACGTCGAGGCGGGCGTCGGCGCCGACGGTGCTCCACGCGCCGTCGGTCAGGCCCCGGGTGACGGTGGCGCCGAGGATGAGCGCGAACGACGCGAGCGCCGTGGTGCTGACCAGCACCAGCAGGGGCAGCGCGCGTCCGGCCGTTGTGGTCGCCTGGGCGGCACTGAACACGGCCAGGGGGCGGCGTGAGCGCAGGGCCTGTCGGAGCGCGAACCGCGCCCCGAGGGGCAGTAGCCGGAGCAGGACGAGCGCGCCGACGAGCGCGCCCAGGGAGAGGGCGCTGACCGGCAGGATGAGGTCGCCGGTCAGTTCACCGGTGTCGCCGTGGGAGGCGGCGGGCACGAGCCCACGCTGGTGCAGTGTGACGAAGGCGGCGATCGCGGCGATCAGGACAGCGGCCTCCACGGCGGCGCGGCGCAGCTGGCCGGTGGCCCGGATCCAGCGCCGAGCGGCGGGGTTGGCGGGTTGGCGTCGGTCACGGCTGGCGCGGGCGGCGGCGAGGATGCCGAACGCCGGTCCGGCGACGGCGCCGGCCAGGACCACGGGAACGGCCCAGGTCCAGGCGACGCCCGGGGCGGCAGCGCGCGCGAGTGCGAGCCCGACGGCGGCGGCCGACAGGGACACCACTGCGGACTCGATGACCAGTTCCGCGCCGAGGTCGGGGAGCGCCGCCCCACGCTGCCGGGCGATGCTCAGCACCGGGGTGCGGCGGCGGACCAGCAGGTCGGCGGCGAGCAGCAGGACCAGCACCGCGGCGGTGAGTACCCCGGCGAGCAGGATGGCGGCCTGTGCCGCAGCGGCGTTGTTGCGGGTACGGGCGTCGCGCAGGACGGTGTCGAGCTGCGATTCCCACTTCAGGGACTGGTCGCGGTCGCTCGACGAGCCGGAGGTCGCCTTGAGCTTGACCACCTGGCTGGCGAGCGTGGTGGTGGAGTCCGAGGTGAGCGCGTCGGGAACGGGTGCGAAGTGGACGGTGCGTCGCAGTTGGTCCTCGTTGACGGCGAGCCGGGCGTCCGGTAGCGACTCGCGCGACAGCAGGCCGTTGAACCGGGTGGTCCCGACGCCGTCCGCGCCGGGTACGGGGCGCAGCAGTGCCGGGGCGAGTCGCCAGGCCGGGTCGGCGCTGTCCGCGGGTCGGTAGATCCCGCTGACTCGGACGTCCTTGTCGCGACCCTGGCCGTCCTTGACCGGGATCCGGTCGCCGGGGTCGAGGTCGAGTGCGGCGGCGTCCGCCTCGGAGAGGCCGATCTGCACCGGCCAGGGGGGTCCGTCGTAGGGGACCTCGACGTACTGGTCGGAGACGGCGGGACCGGGCGGGCTGCCGGCGATCCAGGTGACGTCCGGGCCGCCGGGGTCACCGGCCAGGAAGGTGAACTGAAAGGTACGCGGTGCGTTGCCGTCGGTGATCTTGAGGATCGGGCCGTTGACGACGGTGACGGGCGGAAGCAGCGCGGCGTCCAGGTCGGGTCCGAGCGCGGACGTCGTTCGGGCGAGGAAGGCGTCGACCTCCTCGGCGAGGTTGGGCATCCGGACCCGACCACCGGTCGGTCCGTCGTCGCGTTCCCAGTCGGCGTGTGCCAGGACGTTCGAGTCGGTGCCGGCGTCGCGGACCGTGTCCTGGACGGCGTTGTCGGCGGCGGCGCGGAGCAGCGGCGGTACGGCCCCGGCGAGGAGCGTGACGGTCGCGATGACGGCGGCGGTGAGCAGCAGCGGCCCGACGTCGGTGCGGCCACGGCCGCGGACGCTGGGCCAGTGCGGCGTCGGCCACCGGCGGGTCAGCCACCGGTTCACGGTGCCACCCGCAGGTGCGCGGCATCGGCCCGGCGGGCCTGGACGGTGACCACGACGGCGACCGCCAGCACGCATCCGGCCAGCAGGACGGCGAGCAGTGCGGTCTCGGCCGGCCACGGCCAGTGTGGTTGGGCGACCGGGACGGGCGCGGCGCCGGTGTCGGAGCGCACCAGCAGGGGAGCGACGACGCGGGTGGCGAGCGCGCCGACGGCCGTGCCCGCCGCGAGCAGGGGCAGCAGTACGCCGGCGTGCTGGCCGAGCAGCACGGCTCGGATGTCGCGCCGGGACATCCCCAGGCCGCGCAGCCGCGCCACCTCGACGGCGCGGACCTGCAGATCACAGGTGACGTGCAGGACGACGCCGGCGAGCAGGAGCAGTGCGGCGGCCGGGACGATGAGCCGGAGAGCTGCCGGCAGCCCGGCGCTGAGCGGGCCGTCGGTGAGACGGGCGGTCTCCGCCTCGCGGGTCGCGACGGTGCCCAGGTGCAGGGCGGTGGCCCGCTCGGCGGCACCGGGCTCGGTCGGGCGGCCGACCCACCAGGCGTCGACCGGGAACGTCAGGTCGCCGGTGACGACGCGTGCGCGGGACAGCGTGTCCAGGTCGGCCAGTACGGCGGCGGCGCCGGGGGCGGACGGTACGGTCGGGATGACCTCGGTGACGACGACGGGGACGGGCGTGATGCCGACCGTGACGCTGAGTTTGCTGCCGCGATCGGCGCCGACCTCGCTGGCGAAGTGGTCGGAGACGGCGACGGGCACCGGGCCGGGGTCCGGGAAGGCGGTGGCGACGAGGGTCCGGGCGGCGTCGTCGGCGCCGGCGAGGTCGACTGTCGTGGCCATCCGCAGCGCGGTTCCCGTCGGCGTGGCGGACATCATGACCGTCGGGTCGACCAACCTGCCCGGGACCGGCGGCGCGGACGTGGCGGTCCAGTCCGACCCGTCGGTGGACCTCTCCTGCGAGCCGGCGGGTGGCACGGTGAGCGTGACGGCGACGGCGACGCGTCCGCCGACCGGGTCGGCGGCGATCGGCAGGGCGACCGCGACGAGCCGCAGTCCGTCGGCGGACGCGCAGTCGGGCAGCCGTACCTCCCGACCGTCGAGCGGTACGGCGGGACCGGTGCAGGACGTGCGCAGGCCGGTGGCGTCCTGCAGCAGCAGTTGGGGTGTCACGGTGAGCGGGGTGCCGCCGGAGGCGGTTCCGCTCAGGACGAGCGGGGCGCCGGCCGGGACGGCGAGGCCGGTGACCCGGGTGCGTGGTGCCAGCGCGGTGCCGACGTCCGCCCATCCGCGCTCGCTGTCGAGCCGCCCGCGCAGCAGCGCGTCGGCGCGGGTGGTGTCGACGGCGACCAGACGCGGCGCGTCGCCGGCGGTGCCGAGCCACTGACCGACCGTGGTGCCACGGTCGAGGGCCGGGCTCACCGCCCCCGTGGTGGCCGCGCTGACGACGGCGCCGTCTCCGGCCACCGGCGCCGTGCTGAGGGTGAGTGCCAGGTCGGTGCCGACGGCGAGCGCGGCCTGGTCGCGTTGCGACTGGTGCCACGTGCTGTCGAGTGCGAGGCCGAAGGTGCCGGCCGCGCAGGCCAGCCCGACGAGCAGACCGGCGGCGACCGCTTGTGGCCGGCGGGCAGCCTCGGAGACCGCCAGCGGAAGCGCCAGCCCGCGGGCGCGGTACGCCAGCCGGTCGGCACCGCGCAGGGCGGGGAGTACCACCCGGAGAGCCAGGGCGGCACCTGCGGTGAGCAGCAGTGCCGGCGCGAGCACCCGGACCGCGTCGGCGCGTGGGCTGGCGGTGGTGGGCTGCGCGTACAGCTGCCACCACCCGACGGCGGCGAAGACCGCGAGCAGCAGGTCGGCGCCGGATCGGGCCAGCAGTTCGCGGCGGGTACGCCGCTCGCCGGCCGCCGGGACGGGTCGGATCGCCAGGACGGTGAGTACGGCGGCGAGCACCAGCGCGCCACCGACGACCGCGAGGACCTGGACGCCGGAGACGGCTGGCCGGACGGTCAGGCCGGCGTCGTCCAGCGGTGGCAGGTGGGTCAGAGCGGCGTGCAGGGCCGACGAGGCAGGTATCGCGAGCGCGACGGCGACGGCGGCGACGAGCCCGGCCTCGAGTGTCGCGGTGGCGGCGAGCTGGCGACGGCTGGCGCCCAGGGCGGCCCGCAGGGCGGTCTCGTCGGCGCGGATGCCCGCGGTCAGCCGGCCCGCGAGGACGAGTGCTGTCGCGGCCAGGACACCGCCGAGGACGGCGACGGCGAGCACGACGGCGGCGGTGACGTGCCGTTGGTCGTCGGCGGCCCGCAGGGTCAGCGGCAGGTCGGAGGCGACCCGTGCGAGCTGGACGCGCTCGCCGAGGGTGCCGGCCAGCCGGCGGTCGGCGTTGTCGACGGCCCCGGCCACGGTCTCCAGGTTGCTGCGGTTGTTGTGGGACAGGTCCGGATGGGCGGTGACCTCCATCCGGTCGACTGTGGCGCCGGTGGTGACCAGGTCGGCGAGGTCGACGAGGAACGGGCCGTAGGCGTTGACCGGCTGCATGAAGCGGCCGTCCCGGTAGCCGATGGCGGAGCCGGCCGCGGCCAGCGGGTCACGGTCCCAGCCGCGTCCCGCGAGGGGGCGCACCACACCGACGACTGTCACGTCGATGGCCGGGACGGGCGCGTGGGCCAGTTCGGCGCCGAGGCGTACCCGCCGACCGGGGGTGAGGCCGAGCAGTTGTGCGGTGGACTCCAGCAGCACCGCGTCGCCCGGGTGCTGTGGCCAGCGCCCGGTGACCAGCTCGGCTCGGGTCGGCAGGTCGTCCAGCCCCGACAGGTAGGCCTGCGGCGGGACGGTGGTGCCCGTGGCGAGCGTGGGCGGCAGCGCCCGCAGCACCGTCGACGCCCGCGCGGTCGTCGTCACCGGGATCGGTGCGAGCGTGGAGGCCACCACGGTACGGGTGTCGGCGGCGACGGACTGCGTGTCGCGGCCCTCGACGGTGCCGGTGTAGACGGTCACGTCGACGTCGGCGGGGGCGGCGCGGGCCATGGCGACCTCCAGCGCCCGCTCGGCGGTGCGGGTGACGAGCAGGGTGCAGGTGCCCAGCAGGGTCGCGCCGATCGTGACGACCCCGAGGAGGGCTGCCAGCAACGGCCACTGCGCGCGGGCGCGCCGGCTGACCAACCTCATCGTCGCGTCACCCGGCGTCCGGCACGGGTACGTACGGCTGCCCGGCCGCCTGTTCGTCGAGGTGCCCGTCGTGGATGCGGATCACCCGGTCGGCCAGGGCCATCATCACCGAGTCGTGGGTCGACACCAGTACCGTGACGCCCTCGGATTCCACTATCCCGCGCAGCAGCGCCATCACCGACAGGCCGGTCTCGGCGTCCAGTTGCCCGGTGGGCTCGTCGGCGAGCAGGAGCTTGGGTGAGGCGGCCAGCGCGCGGGCTATCGCCACCCGTTGCTGCTGGCCGCCGGACAGCTCGGCCGGCCGCTGCCGGGCGTGGTCGGCCAGGCCGATCAGCTCCAGCAGCAACTCGACCCGCCGCTCGCGCTCGGGTGGGGCGACGCGGGCCATCCGCAGCGGGGCCGCGACGTTCTCCGCTGCCGACAGCACCGGGATCAACCCGAAGCTCTGGAAGACGTACGACACCTTCTCGCGTCGCAGCCGGGACAGGCCGTCCTCGTCGAGCGCTGTCACGTCGGTGCCGTCGACGTGCACGGTGCCGGCGTCCGGGCGGTCCAGGCCACCGATGACGTTGAGCAGGGTGGTCTTGCCCGAGCCGGACCGGCCGACCAGCGCCACCATCGAACCGGCGGCCACGTCGAGCGACACGCCGTTCAGGGCGTGCACGACGGTCGGCCCGGTGCGAAAGCGCCGGTGTACGCCGCGGACGCTCAGCAGCGGCTCGCTACTCATTCGCCGCTTCCCGAGTCGGGGTGGATCGTGATGTGGTCGGGTTCCAGGGCCAGCCGGACCCGTCGGGTCAGCGCCAGCGCCTGGCGGAACTCGCGGGGCACCTGGACCCGCCCGGCCCGGTCCATCACGGCGTACTCCTCGGCGATCATGTGCGTGTCGCCCTCCGCGTCGGTGGTGGTGCGGCGCAGCACCTCGCTGCTGGTGCGTCCGTCCCGGATCGCGACGGTCCGTTCGACCTGGCCGCTGACCTCCGGGTCGTGGGTGACCACGACGACGGTGACGCCGTAACGCCGGTTGACGTCGCGCAGCACACCGAAGACCTCGGCGGACGTGGCGGCGTCCAGCTCGCCGGTCGGCTCGTCGGCGAGCAGGACCCGCGGCTGGTTGGCCAGCGCCACCGCGATCGCGACCCGCATCTGCTGCCCTCCGGAGAGTTGCCCGGGGCGGCGATCGGCGCAGTCGGCGACACCGAGGCTGTCCAGCAGCTCGGCCGCGCGCTCCCGGCGTTCCTGCTTCGGGGTACGGGCCGCCGTCATCGGCAGGTCCACCATCTCCCGTGCGGTCAGGTAGGGGATCAGGTTGCTCGCCGTCTGCTGCCGTACGAACCCGACGGTGCGCCGTCGGTAGTCCACCCGGTCCGCGCGGGACATCGCCAGCAGATTCCACCGGTCGACCCGGACCCGCCCGGCGGTGGGGGCGTCGATGCCGGCCAGGATGGACAGCAGTGTCGACTTGCCCGAGCCGGAGGCACCGACGACGGCCACCAGCTCACCGCTCTCCACGGCCAGGTCCAGTCCCTGCAGTGCCTGCACCTCGATCGAACCGGTCTGGTAGATCCGCACCAGGTTCTCGCAGACGATGAGCGCGTCGTGGCCGAACTCGGGTGCCCGCGCGGAGGGCTGCGGCAGGGACAGCGGGGTGCTGGACATTCCCTGCTCCGTCCGGGTTGTGCTGAGGCAGATTGAAGCAGTTTCGCAATCGGCGGCTTCGTTGACCATGCCCGGGGTGGCTTTCCTGCATTCTGGGCGGGGGTCTACCGTCGCGACCCTCCCACCCGCCGAGGCCGGTTTTCGCTGTGGCGGGTCGTGAACCTGCCGGGCTTCCACGCCGACTGAACAGGCGAAGGAGGGCCGATGAGCGATGAGTTGCTGGTGGTCCGTTGCCAGTTGGGTGAACGGGAGGCGTTCGCCGAGCTGGTGCAGGGCTGGCATCCGGCGGTCGAACGGTACGTCGGGCGGATGCTCGGTGGGTCCGACGACGATGTGGTGCAGGAAATCTGGTTGGCGGTCTTCAAGGGGTTGCCGACGTTGCGGCAGCCGGACCGGTTCACCCCGTGGCTGTTCATCATCGCCCGGCGGGCGGTGATGAACCGGCTGCGGGACGCGTACGCCCGCCCGGAGCCCGAACCGATCGACGACCTGCCCGGCGGCGACGAGGCGCAGGAGGTCGTCGACCGGGAGACGCTGGCCGGGGCGCTGGCGGCGCTCCCCGCCCGGGAACGGGAGGTGCTCTTGCTGTTCTACCTGGAGGACCAGCCGTTGGACGCCTGCGCGCTGATCTGCGGCGTACCCGTCGGCACTGTCAAGTCGCGGCTCAACCGGGCCCGCAGGTTGTTACGTCACGAGCTGGTGCGGAAGGGGTACGAGGCATGACTCCGGAAGAGGTGCTGGCGCGACTGGACGCTCCGTTGTCGCTGCGCAGGCGGGTCGGCTACCTGACCCTGGCCTTCACCGGTCTCACCGCGAGCGCCCTGATCGGCCTGCTCTGGGCCACCGAGCCCGGGTTGCCGACGCGCACCAACGTGGCCTTCGCCGTCCTGGTGACGATCGGCCTGTGCTGGGCGGTGTTCGGTGGTTGGGCAGTGACTCACCCGGCCCTGCCCGCCGGTGGTGCCGGGGCCGTCGGCCGCCCAACCGTCGCGCTCGGGCAGTGTCTGCCGGCCGAGGTGGTCGGC
>NZ_JBEYSL010000126.1:0-14759 GCF_040642735.1 Micromonospora sp. NPDC047753
GGTAGACGTAGGCGTGGGCGGCGGTGTCGCTGGACGGGGCGAAGTCGCCCTCGACGAGAACGCCCCCTTGCGGACAGTCGCCGTCAGCGTGGCTGTCGCGTCGGCCTGTCCCTGTGCGGGCCGGGTGATCCTGCCGGTCACCGCTACCTTGCGGGCGCTGGCGACGGCCGGCGGGGTGTTGACCTCGAGGACGGACGGGTCGGAACTCGTCCAGGTGATGGCCGAGCCCGCCACGGAGCCGACCTTGGGCAGAACGAGGTCGCGTACGACCGCACTGGTGCGGCCGAGGTCGATGGCCGCGGCGTCGGCGCGAACGCCGTCGGAGACCGTCTTCTCTGCCAGGAGGAGTGTCTCGTCGAGACTCACGGCCCGGTCGTACACCCGGAAGTCCCGGATCGTTCCGCGGAACGAGTAGTGGCCCGCTGTCTGCGAGCGTCCGAGGAAGTTGCAGTTGGTCCCCGCGGCGTTCACCGACGGCGCCGTCGTCAGGTTCGTCGACGTCGCGTGCAGCACACCGTCGAGGTAGACCCTGCCGGTCCAGCTCATCCCATCCGAGTTCAGTGACTGGGTGTAGGTGACATGGGTCCACGCTCTCTCGAGCATGCGGACCCGGCTCTGTTGGAGGTTCGTCGGACCCACCGCGACGCGGAAGCGCTGGGTGTTCGACGCGAAGATGGAGCCCTCGGCGCCGGTGTCGGCGTCACACGAGCCGGACTTACGGCCGAAGCCCCACATCTGGTGCTCGCCGACGTTCGCCGGGTCGACCCACACGTCGTAGTCCACGGTGAGGTTGGACATGCCGGCGGTGATGTCGTTCGGCAGCGCCACGTATGCGCCGTCGAGGGCGCTTTCGTAGGAGTCGGGGTTGAACCTGACTCCTTCGCCGGTCAGGGCCGCCTTCTCGGGATTCACGAGCGTGGCGTTCGCCGCCGCACCCGCGCTACCCGAGTTGACCAACGTCGTCCCACTGGTCTCGTCGAGGGCGAAGTGGTGCACCAGGCCTTGGGCGAGTTGCTCCTCGGCGGCGTACGAGGGCGTTGCCGCGATCGAGACCGAAAGAAGCGCACCCAGTGCCAGGACCGCGACACCTCTGCCCTTCCGACTCCGCCCGAGACGTGGTCTTGGCTGTCGCAGTCTCAATTGATCCTCCTTGGCCGGTTACGTTTGTCTCCAGACTGGACGGACTTGTTAACGCTAACTACGGGGTGCTGCCGGGTCAACGCGATGCGTCGCGGCCCGAGCCCACGCAGGCCCGCGCCTGATGGGCCCCCGACCGCTCGGCCGGTCGGGGTTCAGATCGTGATCCGGCACGCGCCAGTGGCGTGGTGTCACGATCGCCTGTGACGTGGTGTCACTGTTCGCTCGCCGGTGAGCGCCGAATACTGGGGTGGTCACCGCACGATCGCCGCGTCACACCCGCGTCGATCGCGGCGGTCGCAGGGACGCTCAGCGCGGAGGCGCTCGGGAGCTGGACGGTGCGTCGTCGGACCCTGCCAGGGTGCGACGCTCGTTGAGCGGACCGAGCCGGCCGGGGGCGCGACCGACAACCAGGAAGGCCCGCCCATGACCGCGTCGGTGATCGAGAAGCCCGACTTCACCGGGTTGCGAGCGATGTACATCAACTGCACCCTCAACCGTTCCGCCGGGCGTAGCCACACCCAGGGGCTGATCGATCGCAGTGTGGCGATCATGGAGGCGAACGGGGTCGCCGTGGACCAGATCCGCGCGGTCGACCACGACATCGCCACCGGCGTCCGACCCGATATGACCGAGCACGGGTGGGACACCGACGAATGGCCCGCGTT
Source organism: Micromonospora sp. NPDC047753 (assembly GCF_040642735.1). Classification (NCBI taxonomy): domain Bacteria; kingdom Bacillati; phylum Actinomycetota; class Actinomycetes; order Micromonosporales; family Micromonosporaceae; genus Micromonospora; species Micromonospora sp. NPDC047753. The sequence continues at coordinate 1,806 of NZ_JBEYSL010000126.1, forward strand.
GCTGACCCGGGTACTCGCCGCCGACATCCTGGTCATCGCCGGGCCGATCTGGCTCGGCGACAACAGTTCGGTGACCCGTCGGGTGATCGAGCGGCTCTACGGCTACTCCGGCGTGCTCAACGAGCAGGGCCAGTACGCTTACTACGGGCGTGTCGGAGGCTGCCTGCTCACGGGCAACGAGGATGGCCTGAAGCACTGCGCGATGAGCATTCTCTACAGCTTGCAGCACATCGGCTTCACCGTCCCGCCGCAGGCGGACGCTGGCTGGCTCGGCGAGGTCGGCCCCGGCCCGTCCTACCTCGACGAGGGCTCCGGCGGGCCGGAGAACGACTTCACCAACCGTAATACCGCGTTCATGACCTACAACCTGCTCCACCTCGCGTCGATGATGCGCAGCGCTGGTGGCTTCCCGGCCTACGGCAACCAGCGCACGGCCTGGGAGGCAGGAGCTCATCCGGACGCCGCCAACCCCGAGTACCGCTGACGCGGCGACCGGTCCACGACAACACCTCTGTCACCCTCTCGTGACAGCGCCAAGGATGTGAGTAGTGATGACGAGCCCGGCAACGACGACCTGGCCGAGCCTGCGGGTCTCGGACTGGACCGCCACCCGCGACACAGTGCACATGTGGACCCAGATCGTGGGCAAGATCCGCATGGCACACGCTCCGTTCCTCAACCACTGGTGGCAGGTGACCCTGTACGTGAGCCCGCGCGGGTTGACGACGTCCGCCATCCCGTACGGCACGGGAGCCTTCGAGATCGAGTTCGACTTCATCGGCCATCGGCTCGACGTTCGCACCAGCGACGGCGGCGCGCGGAGCCTCGCACTCCGGCCGATGCCGGTCGCCGAGTTCTACTCGCGGGTCATGGCCATGCTCGACGAACTCGGGATCGAGGCACCGATCCGGCCGTACCCCAACGAGGTAGACCCGGCGATCCCGTTCGCTGAGGACCACGACCACGCCTCCTACCACGGCGACGCGGCCGCCCTGTTCTGGCGTCAGCTGTTGCAGGCGAATCGGGTCATCGGCGAGTTCCGGTCGCATTTCGTGGGCAAGGTCAGTCCGGTGCACTTCTTCTGGGGCGGGATGGACCTCGCCTGCACCCGCTTCTCCGGCCGGTCGGCCCCGCCACACCCCGGGGGTGTGCCCAACTGCGGGGACTGGGTGATGGTCGAGGGCTACTCCCGCGAACTGTCCAGCTGCGGGTTCTGGCCCGGCGGCGGCGAGGAAGGCGCCTTCTACTCGTACGCCTACCCCGCACCCGACGGGTTCGCCGAGCGGCAGATCGGTCCCGAAGGCGCCTACTACAGTTCCGAGTTCCAGCAGTTCCTCCTGCCCTACGAGGCCGCCCGCGCCGCACCGGACCCCGACCGCGCGGTCGCCGAGTTCCTCCGCACCAGCTACGAGGCCGCTGCGGACCTCGGGAACTGGGACCGCTGCGTGCTGGAGGATGATCCCCTCCGGTGGCACCGTGGCCCTGTTAGGTGAGGACCGACAACTGTGACGTTCACGAGTACGCGGACAAGGTCGATTCCGGCGCGCCGTATGGAGGACACGAGATGGTGGAAGTGACGGACGCTCCCGAGGCCAACCGGTACGAGGCCCGGGTCGACGGGGAGTCCAGGGTCGCCGGCTTCGCACAGTACATCCGCACCGCGGAACTCGTCGCGTTCGTGCACACCGAGGTCTCGCCGGAATACGAGGGCAAGGGGGTCGGGTCGGCACTGGCCCGCACGGCCCTGGACGAAGCCCGTGCCGCGCATCTGCTCGTCCTGGCCACCTGCCCGTTCATCGCGGGATGGATCGACCGGCATCCCGAGTACCAGGATCTGGTCTACCAGTCCCGCAGCAGGGTCAGCGACTGAACGAAGGGGCGTGGCGGTGTCGCCGCGCTGCCCTCCCGGCGCAGGAGGGGAGGCCAGGGGGCGTGCTCACGGCATGGTGAAGTCGGCGAAATCGAAGCCTGGACTCACCACACAACTGACGAGGACGTGCTCGTCGCCCGCCGGTTTCGCGGACTGCCACTCGCCCGCCGGAACCAGGATCTGCGGGCACTCGGCACTCAGGATCGTCGGCCGACTGTCCCTACCGACTGTCAGCGCCAGCGGCCCGCCCGAGTGCCAGAACCAGATCTCGTCCGACCGCACGGTGTGCCAGGCCGACGAGTCACCCGGCTCGAGCAGAAAGAGGATCGCCGTCGCGGCGGCACGGCTGCCCGGGTAGCCATCGGGCTCGAACGTGACAGCGGACCGATAAGTTTCCCTGAACCAGCCGCCTTCGGGATGCGGGCGCAGATCGAACTGTTCGGCAAGAGGCGGACGTACGGACATGTTGGCCACTGTAGTGGCCGACACCGCAGAGGAGCGCGGCATCGAGCCGCGCTCCGGCCTGGCGGGAACGCCAGCGCTCCCCCGTCGGCGGGCGACTCGTCACCGAGCATGCCGGCGAGGAACACGACGCCGTCGCCAGCCGGGTCTTCGCGCCCCGACCTCGGCTGCCCTCGCCGCACCTGACATGTGCGTTCTCGCAGGCCGCCACCGAGTGCGCACACCGAGAGATGCATCGCCGGATCGGCTGATGACACGCTCGTGCAACGCCACCGGTCGATCCGCTGCGCCCCACGGAACGGGCACATCGGCTTCGCCGGGCGGACCGGCGCGTGGCCGAAACACTCCGCCGAAACTGGGAGTCATCCATGGACAGTTGCCCGTTTTCTCTGGACACCACCGGAAAAGATATCCACGGTGAGGCCGCTAAGCTGCGTTCGCAGGGCGCCGCTACTCAGGTGGTTCTGCCCGGCGGCGTGGTGGCGTGGTCGATCAACAGCTATGCGGTGATCAAGCAACTGCTCACCGATCCGCGGGTGACGAAGAGCGCCCGCAACCACTGGCCGGCGTTCATCAACGGCGAGATCCCGCCGGACTGGGAAATGATCAGCTGGATCGCGATGGACAACATGGTCACCGCGTACGGCAAGGACCATGTGCGGCTGCGCAAGCTGGTCGGCAAGGCGTTCACCCCGAGGCGTACGGAGGCGATCCGGCCGTGGATCGCCAAGATCACTGAGGAGCTTCTCGACGGTCTGGCCGCCGCCGCCCCCGGTGAGGTGGTGGACCTGCGTGAGCGGTTCGCGTACCCGCTGCCGGCCCGCCTGGTGGCCGACCTCATCGGCATGTCCGAGGAGGCTCGCGCCAAGACGGCGAAGGTGATCGACATGATGGTCGACACCACCGTCACCCCGGAGCAGGCGCAGGCCGTGCTGGCCGGCTGGCGCGGCGCGATGGCCGATCTCATCGCCACCAAACGGGAGAACCCGGGTGAGGACATCACCAGCGACCTCATCGCCGCGCGTGACGAGGACGGTTCCCGGCTCAGCGAGGAGGAGTTGACGGACACCATCTTCGCCATCCTCGGCGCCGGCTCCGAGACCACCATCAACTTCTTCGACAACGCCATCACGGCCCTGCTCAGCAACCCGGAGCAGCGGGATCTCGTGCTGTCCGGCGAGGCCACCTGGAACGACGTCATCGACGAGACGCTGCGGGTCGAGTCCCCGCTGGCGCACCTGCCGCTGCGGTACGCCGTCGAGGACATCGAGCTGGACGGCGTGACGATCCCGCAGGGCGATCCCATCCTGATCAACTACAGCGCGGTGGGTCGCGACCCCGCCCTGCACGGCGACGACTCCGACCGCTTCGACCTGAAGCGCGCCGACAAGGAACACCTCTCCTTCGGCCACGGACCGCACTACTGCCTCGGCGCCGGGGTGGCCCGGGCGGTCGCGACCACCGGTCTCTCCTCGCTGTTCGAGCGCTTTCCCGACATCGCGCTGGCGGTGCCGGTCGCCGACCTGCAGCCGTTGCCCACCTTCATCATGAACGGCCACCGGACGCTGCCGGTCCGGCTGACCGCCCCCGTGCCCGCCGCCTGACATCCACCGACGACCTCAGGGAGCCGCCGTGCTGACCACCACCGACACACCCAGGCGCGAGGAGATCGTCGCGCGCGTCACGGACCTCGCCCCGCTGCTGCGCAAGAACGGCGTGCAGGCCGAGCGGGACCGCCGACTGCCCGACGAAACGATCGAGGCCCTGGCCGACGCCGGGGTCTTCAAGCTGCGGGTGCCGAAGCGGTTCGGCGGCTACGAGGCCGACACCCGCACGCTCGCCGACGTCGCGACCGCGCTCGGCCGGGCCGACGGTGCCACCGCGTGGACCGCCTCCGTCTACTGGATTCCGACGTGGATGGCCGGCCTGTTCCCCGAGGCGGTGCAGGAGGAGGTCTTCTCCACGCCGAACGTGCGGATCTGCGGCACCCTGAGCCCGTCCGCCATGGCGGTCCCGGCTGATGGGGGCATCGTCGTCAACGGCAAGTGGGGCTTCATCAGCGGCGCGTTGCACAGCCACTGGCAGGAGATCATCGCGGTGCTGGTCGGCGGTGATGGTCCGCCCATGCCGGTGATGGCGCTGGTGCGGACGTCCGAGTTGCAGATCGTCGACGACTGGCACACGTCCGGCCTGCGCGGCACGGGCAGCGTCAGCACTGTCGCCCAGGACCTGTTCGTGCCGGCGGAGCGGTTCCTGCCGCTGCCGGTGGTGCTCCAGGGCCGGACCGGACCGGACGCGGCCGGCGCGCCCGCCATGTACCGGGCGCCGCTGCTGCCGGTTGCCTCCGCGTCGTCGGTGGGCACCGTGCTGGGCCTGGCCCGCGCGGCCGGTGAGACGTTCCTCGAGCGGCTGCCCGAGCGCAAGATCACCTACACGGGGTACGAGAAGCAGGCCGAGGCGCCGTTGACCCATCGCCAGGTGGCCGAGGCGGAGCTGAAGACCGACGAGGCCGAGTTCCACGTGCACCGCCTCACCGCGCAGGTCGACGACAAGTCGGCCGGCGGCCAGCCGTGGAGCCTGGCGGAGCGCGCCCGTGCCCGGGCCGACCTGGGAGCCGCGTGCCGCCTGGCGAGGGAGGCGGTCGGCATTCTCGCCGGCGCCAGCGGCGGCTCCTCGCTCTACGACGACGTGCCCATCCAGCGCATCGCCCGCGACGTGCAGGCGGTCAACCTGCACGCGCTGATGAACCCGGACACCAACACCGAGCTGTACGGCCGGATCCTGTGCGGCCTCGAACCCGACACCCTCTATCTCTGAGCCGCCGAGAAAGGACACCAGAATGACCACGAGCACCTTCAACGCCGAGGCTCAGGCCGCCGTGGCCGCGGTACCGCGGCACATCGTCACCGCGTGGGCGGAGCACGACGCCGACGCGTTCGCCCGCACGTTCACCGAGGACGCGACCATGATCCTGCCCGGGGTCTTCTGCCAAGGCCGGGACAAGATCCGCGGATACATGGAGCAGGCGTTCCAGGGCCAGCTCAAGGGCACCCGGGTCACCGGCACGCCGGTCGACGCCCGCCTCATCGCGCCCGGCGTCGCGGTGCTGACGACCGAGGGCGGTGTCCTGGAGCCCGGCACCGAGGACGTGTCGCCGGCCCGGGCCATCCGGGCGTCCTGGATCCTCGTCGAGCGCGACGGCGAGTGGCTGCTGGCGGCTTACCAGAACAGCCCGCGCGGCGAGTCGTGAGCAACCAGGCCAGGAAGGGGCAGCCGTGAGCGCACAGGTGGGAGAGCGTGCCGTCGTTCTCGGCGGCAGCATGGCGGGCCTGCTCGCGGCGCGGGTGCTGGCCGACGCGTACGCCGAGGTGGTCATCGTCGACCGCGACCGGCTCACCGGCGTCTCCACGGCCCGACGTGGCGTGTCACAGGGCCGGCACGTGCACGGTCTGCTCGCCCGGGGCCAGCAGATCCTCGACGAACTGTTTCCCGGTTTCACAGCGGAGGCGGTGGCCGCCGGGGTGCCGACCGGCGACCTGGGCGAGCTGCGGTGGTTCTTCAACGGACGCCCGCTGGCGCCGGCCAGTACCGGGCTGACCTGCGTGTCGGCCGCCCGTCCCGTGCTGGAGCAGCTGGTGCGCCAACGGGTGGCCGAGCTTCCGGCCGTACGCTTCGCCGAAGAGCGCGACATCGTCGGACTGACCACCACCCCGGACCGCCGGCGGGTCACCGGGGCGCGGGTGCAGGGGCGCGACGGCGCGGCCGAGGAGACGATCACTGCGGATCTGGTGGTCGACGCCACCGGCCGCGGGTCGCGCACCCCGGTCTGGCTGGAGGAACTGGGGTACAGCCGGCCGGACGAGGACCGGATCCGGATCGACCTGACCTACACGACCCGCCTCTATCGGCTGGCCTCTGACGATGTTCTGAAGGGCGACCTGTCGATCAACCCGGTGTCGTCGCCGTCGCACCCCCGTGGCGCCTTCCTGTCCCGCATCGACGGCGGCCGGTGCATCGTCTCTCTGACCGGGGTGCTCGGCGACAGCGCGCCGGCCGACCCGGCCGGATTCCTGGAGTTCGTCAAGTCGCTGCCGGTTCCGGACATCTACCAGGCCATCCAGGACGCCGAGCCGCTGGACGAGCCCGTGTCCCTGCGGTACCCGGCCAGCGTCCGTCGCCACTACGAGCGGTTGTCCCGGCTGCCGGACGGCTTCCTGGTCCTCGGCGACGCGGCGTGCAGCTTCAACCCGGTCTACGGCCAGGGCATGACAGTGGCGGCGTTGGAGGCGCTGACCCTGCGCGACCACCTGGCCGGCGGCACGGCACCCCGGCCGACCGACTTCCAACAGGCCGTGTCCGCGGTCACCGACGTGCCCTGGGAGATCTCGGCGGGTGGTGACCTGAGCTTCCCGCAGGTGCAGGGCCAGCGACCGTTCAAGGTGCGGATGGCGAACGCGTACATGGCCAAGATGCAGGCGGCCGCGACCCGCGACCCGCAGGTGACGCGGACCTTCATGCGGGTGGCGGGGCTCGTCGAGCCGCCACAGGCCCTGATGCGACCCGCGATGATGCTCCGGGTGCTGACCCGCAGCCGCCGTCCGGCACCGGAGGTGCCGGCGTGGCAGCCCGACGCCGTCGGCACCGCCTCGGAGGTCTGATCCAGGAAATTCGGTGCCCCGGCCCTTCTGGGCCGGGGCACCGACGTGTCCGGGGCCGGCGTCAGCCGGCGAGCACGCCGCGCTTGCGCAGCAGCGGGAGCACGCCCTCCCCGACGACGTAGGCCTCTTCGAGGTGCGGCTGCGCCGACAGGATCAGGTGGTCCAGGCCGAGCCGGTGGTATTCCTCGATCCGGTCCGCCACGTCCTCGTGGCTGCCCACCAGCGCGGTGCCCACGCCGGGACGGACCAGGCCGTACCCGGCCCAGACGTTCGGGTAGACCTCCAGGTCGTCGGTACGCCCACCGTGCAGCGCCGCCATCCGCTGCTGCCCCTGCGACTCGGTGGATCGGAAGCGCTGCTGCGCCTGCCGGATCCGCGCCGGGTCCATGCCGTCGACCAGTTGCCGCGCCACCTGCCAGGCCTGTGCGGAGGTGTCCCGGGCGATGACGTGGAAGCGGGTGCCGAAGCTCAGCGTGCGTCCGTGCGCGTCGGCGAGCTCGCGGGCCCGGCCCATCGCCTCCGCCATGGCCGCCGGTGGCTCGCCCCAGGCCAGCAGCACGTCGGCGTGCGCGGCGGCCACCTCCCGGGCCGCGTCGGAGGAGCCGCCGACGAAGATCTCCGGAGCGACCGGGTACGGCCGGGTGAGCAGGCCCGCGCGGATGCGGTAGTGCGTGCCGGTGTGGTCGAACCGCTCACCGGTCCAGGCTCGGCGGAACACGTCGAGGAACTCGCCGGTGCGGGCGTACCGTTCGTCGTGCGACAACCAGTCGCCGTAGCGCCGCTGCTCGTCGGCGTCGCCGCCGGTGACCACGTTGAGCTGGAGGCGGCCGCCGGAGAGACGTTGAAGGGTCGCCGCCGACTGCGCGGCCAGCACCGGCGAGATGAGCCCGGGGCGCATCGCCACCATGAAGCGGATCCGCCGGGTGTCCGCGGCGAGCGCGGCCGACACCAGCCACGGGTCCTCGCAGAACATGCCGAACGGCACGAGCATTCCGGTGAAACCGAATCGGTCCGCCGCGAGGGCGACCTGACGCAGGTAGTCCGGGTCGACGTCGCGGCGCGCGCCGGGCGGTGGCGGGCCGGAGGAGGGCTGGGCCACCTCGCGTCCGTCCCCGTGCGTGGGCAGGAACCAGTGCAGCTGCAACGACATGTGTCGTCCTCTCGATTCGGCGGTGAGCGCCGGCGGTCAGCTCAGCAGCAGGGCCGCGAGCACGTCGTGCGGTGGCACGGAGGTGACCCGGTGGGCGTCCAGCCACAGCGCCCGCCGGTAGCGCAAGTGCAGGCCGAACTCCCAGGTCATGGCGATGCCACCGCAGACCTGCAGGGCCACCTCGCAGGCCAGCACGGCCGCGCGCGGACCGGCCACGGCGGCACAGGCCACCGCCTCGGCGGCGCCGTCGCCGTTCAGCGTCACCGCCGCCCGGTAGGCCAGCGACCGTGCGGTCTCGATCTCCGCGTACGCCTCGGCCAGCTGGTGTGCCACCGCCTGGAACGACCCGATCGGCTGGCCGAACTGGGTCCGGGTTCCGGCGTACCGCACGGCTTCGGCCAGGGCGCCGTCCGCGACCCCCACCGCCTCGCAGGCCAGCAACATGGCGCTTCGCAACCGCAGCGCGGGCAGCAGCTCGGCGGTGCGGCCGGGGTCGGCGAGCAGTCGGGCGGGCGCGTGCAGCAACCGGACGGTGGCGTACCGGCGCAGTGGATCGATGTCGTCCCGCTCGGCGATGGAGACCTCCGAGGGCGCGACGCCGAACAGCGCCACCCCCTGGCGGGTCGTGGCGGCCACCACCAGTTCCGTGGCCAGGTGCGCGTCGACCACGCCGGGTGCGCTCCCGCTGATCCGCCAGTCCGGCGTGTCGTGCGCGGCGCACGTGTCCGAGGAATCGACCAGCGCGGCCGGTCCGGGTAGCGGCAGCCCCGCCGACTGGTACACCGGCAGAGCCGATCCGGCCGTGCCGACCCAGGGTTGGGGGAGCAGCGCCCGCCCGCTCTCCTCGGCGAGCAGGGCGAGATCCACCGGTCCGAGTTCCGCGTCCAGCCAGCCCTGTCGGTCCAGCGCGGCCCAGTCCTCCGGATCGAGGAGGCCGTGATCCGCCGTCGCGGCGAGCCGGGACGGTGGGAAGCGCTCGCTCAGGTGGCGTCGGGCCGCGTCGGCCAGGTCCCGCTGTTCGGTGGTGGTGGCGAAGTCCATGGTGCGCTCTCCTAACGGTGTCGAGGCAGGCCGAGAACACGTTCGGCGACGATCCCGCGCAGGATCTCCGAGGTGCCGCCCTCGACGGTGTTCGCGCGGCTGCGAAGCTGCGCCTGCCGCCAGTACGCCGCCCACTGCCCGGCGTGTCCGACGGTGTCGCCCTGCACCAGCCGCAGTCCCAGCCGGCACATCTGCTGGTGGGTCTGCGACCAGCGCAGCTTGAGCACCGAGCTCTCCGGGCCGGGCTCCCCGCCCCGTTCCAGCTGCGCGAGCGCGCGGTAACCGGTGAAGCGCAACCCCTGAAGCCGCACGTGCAGATCGGCGATCTCCCGACGCACGGCCTGGTCGGCGGTGGCACCGACCGCGTGCGCGGTACGGATCAGCCGGTCCAGTTGCACCGCCAGGCGAGCGGTGAGCGTGATGCCGAACGTGCCGCGTTCGTGCGAGAGCGTCGTGAGCGCCACCTTCCAGCCTTCGCCGCGCGCACCCACCACGCTGTCCTCGGGCAGTTCCACGCCGGTCAGCACGATCTCGCTGAAGTCGGTGTCACCGGAGATCTGGCGCAGCGGGCGCACCTCGACGCCGGGGGCGCGCATGTCGAGCAGGAAACAGGTCAGGCCGCGATGCTTGGGCGCGTCGGGTTCGGTGCGGGCCAGCAGGAGACAGCGGTCGGCGAGATGGGCGTACGACGACCACACCTTCTCGCCGGTGACCGTCCACCCGTGCGCGGTCCGCTCCGCCCGGGTGCGCACCGCGGCCAGGTCCGAGCCAGCCTCCGGCTCCGAGAAACCCTGGCAGAAGATGATGTCGCCGGACAGGATCCCCGGGAGGTTGACGGCCTTCTGGGCGGCGGTGCCGTACCGGATCAGCGTGGGACCGACCATGTGCAGGCCGATGACGTTGAGGTGGTCCGGGGCGCCGGCCAGCGTGCTCTCCTCGGCGTGGATCGCCTGGTACAGCGGTGGCAGGCCCCGCCCGCCGTGCTCCCGCGGCCACGTCAGGCCGGCGTACCCGGCCTTGCCGAGGGTGGCGCTCCACTGCCGCATCTCCGGCTCCGGCCACGGCTGTGGCGGACCCGCGGAGGGGGCCGGCACATGCGCGCGCAACCAGGCGCGTAGCTCGGCCCGGAATTCGCCTTCTTCGTCGCTGTCGTCCAGCCGCATAGAGGCACGCTAATGCCCACGGGGGCCGGCGTCGCCATTTGTCGGCGCATTCCGCAACGTGCGAGAAGAAGGGGCACCGGAAATGCGAGGCGGCAATTTTGAAGATGCGCCCGTACGGGCCGGGCGGCGACGATGGCGTCGGATACGGACCCGGGGAGGCACTCGTGCACGTCATCGTCGATTTCGACCAGTGTGACGGCAACGGCCTGTGCGCCGACGCCGCCCCGGAGGTGTTCGAGTTGGGCGAGGACGACGTGCTCCGGGTCCGCGCGGAACACCCGGCGCCCGCACTGTGGCCGGCGACGGAGATCGCGGCCCGGGGCTGCCCCAAGCTCGCCATCACGCTGCGGACCGACGCGTGATCGCGTCCGGTGAGCGGCTGCCGGTCATGGTCGCGGCCACCCGTACGCCGATCGGGCGGCGGGGTGGCGCGCTGGCCGGTCTCAAGGCGGTGGAACTGCTGCGGCACGTGCTGCTGGCGGTGTTGGACGAGACCGGCACCGACCCGTCCGACGTGGAACAGATCATCGGCGGGTGCGTCACGCAGTCCGGCGAGCAGAGCCTCAACGTCACCCGCAACGCCTGGCTCAGCACCGGACACGACCCGGCTGTCGGATGCACCACAGTGGACGTGTCCTGCGGGTCGGCCCACCAGGCCAATCACCTGGTGGCCGCGCTGATCGCGGCCGGGGAGATCGACGTCGGCATCGCCTGCGGCGTCGAGTCGATGAGCCGGGTGCCGGTCGGCACGAATCTCTACCAGGGCCCCGGGCACTACAAGACAGCCGACTATCCGTGGGACGACCCGCCCCAGGCGCAGTTCGGTGGCGCGGAGCGGATCGCCCGGCGCGAGGGCATCACCCGCGCCGACGCCGACGCGTACGGGTTGGCGTCCCAGCGGCGGGCCGCCGCGGCCTGGGCCGATGGCCGGTTCGCCGAGGAGGTGACGCCGGTGCGCGCGCCGGTGCTCAACGGCGACGGCAGCCCCACCGGTGCGGTCCGTCTGGTCGAGCGCGACGAGGGGCTGCGCCCGACGACCGCCGCAGGGCTGGCCGCGCTGGCGCCGACCATCGAGGGAGGGGTGCACACCGCCGGGACCACGTCGCAGATCTCCGACGGCGCCTCGGCCGTGTTGTGGATGTCCCAGGGGCGGGCCCGCGCCGCCGGCCTGCGCCCGCGGGCGCGGATCAGCCACCAGGTGGTCACCGGCGCTGACCCGTACTACCTGCTGGATGGTCCGGTCGCCGCCACCGGTCGGCTGCTCGCCCGGGCCGGGCGCAAGATCAACGACATCGACCTGTACGAGGTCAACGAGGCGTTCGCCGGCGTCGTGCTCACCTGGCAGGCGGCGTACGGTGCGGACCCGGAACGCGTCAACCCGAACGGCGGGGCGATAGCCCTCGGCCACCCGCTCGGTTCCACCGGCACCCGGCTGCTGGTGACCGCACTGCACGAACTGGAGCGCTCCGGCCGGGAGTCGGCGCTGATCACCATGTGCTGCGGGGGCTCCCTCGGCACCGCCTCACTGCTGCAGCGGCTCTGACATGCGGGCCGAGGACTTCTACGCCGAAGCGCGGACCGACCTGTCCGGGCCGCTGCACGGCGTCCGCGTGCTCGACGTGACGAAGGTGTGGTCCGGGCCTTTGGCCACCTGCGTCCTGGCCGACCTGGGCGCGGACGTGATCCGGGTGGAACTGGCGCACGGCCGCGACGGTGAGGTGCCCCCGGTGATCCCGGGCACCTCGCTGTCCTGGTTCCGCCAGACGGTGCACCGCAACAAGCGCAGCCTCGGCCTCGACCTGCGGACGGCCGAGGGTCGCGCCGAGTTCCTGCGGCTGGTCCAGGTGGCCGACGTGGTGGTCGAGAACTACCGACCGGGCACGCTCGCCAGGTGGGGCGCCGGATACGCCGACTGCCGTGCCGTCCGCCCGGACGTGGTGTTCGTGTCCGTCTCCGGGTGGGGCCAGTACGGTCCCGGCCGGGACCGGCCCGCGTACGACCCGGTGGTGCAGGCGGCCGGCGGCTGGATGGCGCTCAACGGGCCGGTCGACGGCGATCCGGTGCGTGCGCCCACCTTCATCGCCGACGAGCTGGCCGGGCTGCACGCCGCGATCGGGGCTCTTGCCGCGCTCGCCCATCGGGACCGGTCCGGCGAGGGTCAGCACGTCGACGTGTCCATGCTGGACGCTCTCCTGTTCGGTAGCAGCGGCCTGCCAACCCTCGCCGCCGCCGGGGCCCCACCCGGCAGGCACGGCAACGAGACCCCGTTCGCGGTGCCGTCGAACGTCTACGCGTGCGCCGACGGGCATCTCTACCTCGTCGTCGCGCTGAACAAGCACTGGCGGGTACTGGCCCGCACGATCGGCCGCCCCGAACTCGCCGACGCCGACGGGTTCCGGACCGGCGACCAGCGGATCGCCAACCGCGACGCGGTCAACCTCGTCGTGGCCGGCTGGTGCGCGGGACGCCCGGTCACCGAGGCGGTCGACGTGCTGACCGGCGCCGGGCTGGTGGCCGCTCCGGTACGGACGCTGAGCGAGTCGGTCGCCGACCCGCACGTACGGGCCCGCGGGATGCTCCAGGACACCGTGCTGAGCGACGGAACCACAG
>NZ_JBEYSL010000127.1:0-14699 GCF_040642735.1 Micromonospora sp. NPDC047753
ACCATGCGGTCGCGCCCCCACCATGCAGGAAATCCGTTCGGCTTCCTTGAAGTCGGGGCATCCTCGCACGTGGGACACCCCGACTTCCGGGAAGTCGAGTCGATCGAGTCAGGGCCGGGCGGGTCAAGCCGCAGCGGGCGTCGGGGTCAGACGCGGGTGAGGCGGACGGCGTCGGCGACGATCAGACCGGTGGCGCTGCTCCACCGGCTCACCGCCACCCGGTTGGCGTCCCCGGCCGGCAGCGTGAACGTGCCGAGGGACCGCCACTGCCCGCCGGTGGCCCGCTGGTCGACGACGACCGTCCGGTTGCCGGTGGTCGTGGCGACGATGTACGGGGCGGCACCGTTGTATCCGGAGGTCGCCGGCCACCACGCGTCGACCCGGTAGTTGGCGGTGGCCGGGACGTTGAACTTGTACCAGGCGGCGTCACTGGCCGCGACCGGCTCCGCGTACCGGTAGTCGGCACCGTAGCGCTGCGCCGAGTACGTCGACACACCCCAGTTTGCGCTGGCGGTGAACCGGCCGGCGGTGGTGTTGTCCACGATGGAGGACCATGCCGGCGGGTTCCCGCCGGACATCTTCGCGGCCACGTCGGCGCGCATGACGTTCAGGTCGATGAACGACGGGTCGATCTTGCCGGAGGTGCTGGTCTCCCGGTGGCCCCGGGCGTAGCTGCTGTCCCGGCCGAGCCGGGTGAGCACGGCGGCCGTGGCGGCGAGCGACGCGTTGTACTGCGCGGCGGTCATCTCCTGGTTGACACCGTTGTAGTCGATCTCCCATCCGATCATCAGGGTGTTGCCGTCCCCGGCGGGGATCGGTCCGCTGCCGCCGCTGACCCCGGCGTGGTTGCACCGGCCGGCGGAGATGACGTGGAAGACACCGTTGTAGTCGACCAGCGCCTGACACAGCGGGCCCGGCAGGTCGGACCGGCCGTTGATGCAGATGCCGAGCGCCGGGTGCGGGTTGCTGGCGCTGGAGGTCGAGGCGGTGTGGTGCCAGAGCACTCCGATCGGGTCGAACGAGCCGGGCCGCATCCGGTTGAGCCAGTCCCCCTCGACCACGACCTGGACCCCGGCGGCGCGCAGCACGTCCACCAGCCAGGGGATCGTCGCCATCAGGCGTCCTGGAGCAGGTCGGCGAGGCATTCGGCCTTCGGCGCGGCACTCGCGGCGGCGGGTCGGGTGACCACGGTCAGCGCGGCGACCACCAGGGCCGGGATGCCGAGCACCCCACGACGGGGCAGACGGATGGACGGGGTTCTGGCCATGGCGATCCTCCAGCGACTGGGGGGTACGAATGGATCGACGAACGTGATGACGGGACGCTATACCGTCACGTACGTCGATGTCGATACCCTTCATTTCCCGGTCACGTACTGAAGGAATTCGCCGACTCAGACCTCACCGAGCGCGTCGATGTCGCGCATCTCCTCCGCCGTGAGCGAGAAGTGGAAGACGTCGAAGTTCGCGGTGATCCGCTCCGGGGTCACCGACTTCGGGATCACCACGATCTCGTGGTCGATGTGCCACCGCAGCACCACCTGCGCCGGGGAGACGCCGTGCGCGCCGGCGATCCTGGTCAGCACCGGGTCACTGAGGTCGCTGGTCTTGAACGGGCTGTAGCCCTCCAGCACCACGCCGCGGTCCCGGTGCTCGGCGTGCCGCTGCCGGTCGTACAGCGACGGGCTCCACCGGATCTGGTTGACCGCCGGGTTCTCCTCGGTGGACTGGATCAGCTCGTCGATCTCCGAGGTGCTGTAGTTGCTGACACCGACCGCCCGGGCCAGGTTCTCGTCGCGGGCGGCGAGCATCTCGCGCCAGAGCGGGATGCTGTCCCCCGGCGACGACGGCGGCCAGTGGATCAGCCAGAGGTCCACGTGCTCGACGCCGAGCGCCTCCAGGCTGGCCTCCAGCGTCGCGCGCTCCCGGCCCACCCGGTCCGGCGGGAGCTTGGTGGTGATGAAGAGGTCCTCCCGACGCAGCCCGCTCTCCCGTACCGCCCGGCCGACCTCCCGCTCGTTGCCGTACACGGTGGCGGTGTCGAGGTGCCGGTAGCCGGTGTCGAGCGCGGCCAGCACGGCGTCGTAACCGGCCTGGCCGGTGGCCTGCCAGGTGCCGAAGCCGAGCAGGGGCATCCGCACGTCACCGGGGAGCAGGGCAGTGGGCTGGTCGGTGAGGTCCATGAGGTCCGTTCTACCCCGCCGCGCCCCCGACCGCCGAGTGAACCGGACACTCCGGCGTCCAGCGCACCGGTCCGCTTTGCCGGAGAATGCGGGTGTGACCGACCGGCTGGACGAGTACCGGCGACGGCGGGACGCGGCCCGCACACCCGAGCCGGTGCCGTCGGAGAGCCCGCCGTCGGCCGGCCCCGACGCCGACGCCGCCCGCTTCGTCATCCAGCAGCACCACGCCCGCAGCCTGCACTGGGACCTGCGCCTGGAGCACGAGGGGGTGCTCGCGTCCTGGGCGGTCCCGCGCGGTCTACCCCGCGATCCGGGTCACAACCACCTCGCCGTGCACACCGAGGACCACCCGATGGAGTACCTCGACTTCGCCGGTGAGATCCCCGCCGGTGAGTACGGCGGCGGCCGGATGCTCATTCACGACCGGGGCACCTACCGCTGCGAGAAGTGGCGCGACGACGAGGTGATCGTGACGCTCTCCGGTGAGCGGACCGCCGGCCGCTACGTCCTCTTCGCCACCGGGGGACGGGACTGGATGGTCCGCCGCACCGACCCCGCACCGCCGGGCTGGACGCCGATGCCGGATCTGGTCCGACCGATGCACGCCACGTCCGCCGCCCGGCTCCCCCGCGACCTCGCCGCCTGGGGGTACGAGCTGCGCTGGGACGGCGTGCGGGCGATGGCGTACGTCTCCGGCGGGCGACTGCGGCTGCTCTCCGAGACCGACGAGGAGATCACCGGCGGGTATCCGTGGCTGCGCGCGATGGCCGAGGCGCTCGCGCCGACCGAGGCGGTGCTCGACGGTGTGCTGGTCCGCATCGACGGTGCCGGGCGGGTCCGCCCGGTCCGGCCGGCCGCCGGCAGCCGGGTTCCCGCCGGCGCCCAGTACCTGATCGTCGACCTGCTCTGGTTGGAGGGCGTGAGCAGCGTCGACGTGCCGTACGCGCAACGCCGGGAGCTGCTCGATGGGCTGGTCTTGTCCGGTACGCACTGGCAGACTCCGCCGTGGTTCCCGGGCGCGGGCGACGAGGCCCTGCGTGCCGGGCGGGAACAGGGCCTGCCGGGCGTGGTCGCCAAGCGACTGGACTCGGTCTACCAGCCGGGGCGGCGCAGCCGGCACTGGCTGAGCATCGACGCGGTGTGACGGCGAGGAGCGACGTGTACCTGACTCACCTGGACTGCCCGCGCTGCGGCAAGGAACACGCCGCCGACCGGTTACAGAATCTCTGCGAGTGCGGGTCGCCGCTGCTGGCCCGCTACGATCTGCCGGCTGTGGCTACCGTGGTCACCCCGGAACACTTTCCGCTGCGCCCGGCCGACCTGTGGCGCTACCGGGAGCTGCTGCCGGTCGCCGACCCTCGGCACGTCACCACGCTGGGTGAGGGCTGGACGCCGCTGTTGCGGGCCCCGGCGTACGGCACCGAGATCGGCATCGCGGACCTGATGGTCAAGGACGAGGGGCTGATCCCGACCGGCTCGTTCAAGGCCCGGGGCGCGGCGGTCGGGGTGAGCCGGGCCCGTGAGCTGGGCGTCGAGCGGATCGCGATGCCCACCAACGGCAACGCCGGGTCGGCCTGGGCCACGTACGCCGCGCGGGCCGGAATGGGCGCGACGATCGTCATGCCGCTGGAGGCGCCGAGCATCTGCCGTCGCGAGTGCGTCGCCGCCGGTGCCGACCTGCGCATGGTCGACGGGCTGATCGGCGACGCCGGTCGGCGGGTGGCCGAGCTGATCGCGGAGTCGAACGGAGCGATCTTCGACGCCGGCACGCTGCGTGAGCCCTACCGCCTGGAGGGCAAGAAGACGATGGGGTACGAGATCGTCGAGCAGCTCGGCTGGCAGACGCCGGACGTCATCATCTATCCGACCGGCGGTGGGGTGGGCCTGATCGGCATCCACAAGGCGCTGCACGAGCTGCGCGAGCTGGGCTGGATCGGCGACAAGCTGCCCCGGCTGGTGGCGGTGCAGTCCACCGGCTGCGCGCCGATCGTGCGGGCCTTCGCCGCCGGCGAGGATCGGGCCCAGCCGTGGACGGACGCGCACACCGTGGCGTTCGGCATCACGGTGCCGGCCCCGCTGGGCGACGAGCTGATCCTGGCGGCGCTGCGGGAGTCCTCCGGCACGGCGGTCGCCGTCGACGACGCGGACATCCTGGCCGATCTGCGGGACTTCGCCGCCCGGGAGGGGCTGCTGCTCTGCCCGGAGGGGGCGGCCTGCCTCACTGCGGCCAAGCAACTGCGCGCCGGCGGGTGGATCCGGGCGGGCGAGCGGGTGGTGGTGCTCAACACCGGTGCCGGGCTGAAGTATCCGGACACTGTCGACGTCTCCGGCGTACCCCTGATGGGGTGAGGTGACGGCGCCCCGCGGACCGGGCGGTGCGCGGGGCGCCGTCGTGCCGGTCTACTGGTAGGTGATGTCCGAGGGCGAGTAGAGGCAGTTGACGCCGTCGGCGCCCTCGCCGATCTCGGTCGGCTCGCTGCCCTTCGGTACGCCCTTGTACTTCACGCAGATCGAGGTCTCCCGGTCCGGGTCGCCGACGATGGTGATCCGGCTGAACCGGGCGGTGTCGCCCCAGTTGGTGTTGATGCCGGCGATCGCGTCGGTGTTCCGGACGATCACGTTGTCGATCACCACGTGCCGCTGGTACGACGTGGAGCAGTTGCCGCAGGCGCGGTAGAGCTTCCCGGCGTTCTCCACCCGGAAGTTCTTGATGTAGACGGTGCCCGAGCCGTTGTGCTGGAAGACCTTGTCGCTGGCGGAGCGGGCCCCGCCGCCGTCGACCGTGTACGTGGTGCCGCCGCGGAAGGTCGCCGCGTCCTCGCCGACGTCCTCCCACCAGACGTTGATCAGGGTGCAGTTGCCCTCGCAGTGCACGCCGTCGCCGGCCGGAGCACCGATGATCACGTTGCGCAGAGTGGCGCCGGCGGCCAGCTCGAACATCGGGTCCTGACTCTCGCTCTGCCCGCCGTCACCGATGCCGTAGTAGCGCTTGAGCCCACCGTCGAACGAGCCGGAGACCGGGATCGTGGCGTCCACCTTCTGACTGCCGGTGGGCGTCGGCCAGCCCGCCGGCGGAGGGGTGGTGGTCGGCGGCGGCGTGGTGGGTGGCGGAGTGGTCGTCGGTGGCGGGGTGGTCGGGGTGCCGCCGCCGGACGAGTCGACAAGCACGTCGTCGAAGCCGCCACTGGCGTACGCGGTGACCAGGCCGATCCGGCCCGCACCGGCCAGGCTGTTGCTGCCGGACGCGATCTGGGTGCCGTTGACGAAGCCGCGGATGGTGCTGCCGCTGGTCTCGATGCGCAGCGTGTACCAGGTGCCGGTGCCGATGCCCAGCGCGGCGGAACCGATCGCCGTGACGGAGCTTCCGTTCACCGCCTGGAGTTCGGCACGGCCGGAGCCGAGCAGGGCCAGCCGGTACATCTTGGTGCTGCTGGTGGAGCGGGCGGCGAGCCCGACCAGGGCGCTGGACGAGCCGAAGCTCGTCGGCCTGACCCGGGCCTGCACGGAGTAGTTGCTCCAGCTGCTCTGGCCGGCGAACTGGCGGGCCAGCTCGCTACCGGCGTTGGACTGGTTGAGCACGCCCGAGCCGTCGACGGTCCAGGTGCCGCCGGACTTGGACCAGCCGGAGGTGTCGCCGTCGGTGAAGTCGTCGCTGAAGACGGTGGCCGCGAAGGCCGAGGTCATGCCGGCGGCGAGGGCTGCCGCGGTCACCCCGGCGCCCACCGCCAGCAGGAGTGGTCGGCGGCCGGAGAGTCGTCTTTTCTGCACAGGTGTCCTCCTTGACGCATGTGGTGGTGATCCCTCGGCGGCCGTACCGAGACGTGTTCGCACGGCATGCCGCGTTGAACGGGATCGGTGTGCGCCCCCGTCGGACGCCCGGATCCGAAGCGGGGTGAAGCGGGATCAATAGCCCTGGGAAAGGGCTTTCCCACTCCATCGAGGCTAGGACTGTCCAACCATCAGCGTCAATGCCTGGCGCTTGCAGGTCTGTTGCAGGATTCCGGCCCTGACGGAAACGCCCACCGGATCAGTAGCTCTCCGGCTCGGTGATCCGCCAGGCCGCGTTGATCAGCCCGATGTGCGAGAGCGCCTGTGGCATGTTGCCCAGCTGCATGCCGGTGGCGAGGTCGATCTGCTCGCTGAACAGTCCCACGTCGTTGGAGTACCCGACGACCCGCTCGAAGAGCGCCTCGGCGCGCTTCGGCTCACCCGTCATCACCAGGCACTCCACCAGCCAGAACGAGCACAGCAGGAATCCGGCCGGGTCGGACGTCCAGCGCCGCAGCAGGCCGTCCTCGGTGCCCAGCTCACGCTCGACCATCGCGATCGTCGAGCGCATCCGCGGGTCGGTGGCCGGCAGGAAGTGCGTGACCGGCAGGGCGAGCACCGAGGCGTCCAGCTCCGGCGATCCGAACGCGCCGGTGAACGCGCCGATCCGCTCGTTCCACCCCTCGCGCAGCACTGTGTCGCTGATCTCGTCGCGTACCCGCGCCCACCGACGGGGGTCGGCCCGATCACCGAGCCGGTCGGCGAGCCCCACCGCCCGGTCCATGGTCAACCAGCAGGACACCTTGGACGAGACGTAGTGGCGCTCCTCGTCGCGGGTCTCCCAGATGCCCCGGTCCGGCAGGTGCCACGTCGTGGCCACCTGCTCGGTCAGCCCGAGCACCATCTCCCGAAGCTCGTCCTCGAACCGCGTGCCCAGGTAGTCGCGCAGCCGCCACACCGCCGACATCACCTCACCCGGCACGTCGAGCTGCCGCTGCCGCCAGGCGTCGTTGCCGACCCGCACGGGTCGACTGTCGCGGTAGCCGCGCAGGTGGTTGCAGTGGTGCTCGGAGAGGTCGCGCTCCCCCTCCAGCCCGAAGAGCACCGGCACGGGCTCGTCGCCGAACCGGCCGATCGAGCGGGTCGCCCAGTTGAACAGCCGGGACGTCTCGTCGGGGCAGGCGGCCACCCAGAGAGCCCGCATGGTCAACGAGAAGTCCCGCAACCAGGAGTAGCGGTAGTCGTAGTTCCGGTCGCCGCCGATCCGCTCCGGCAACGACGAGGTCAACGCGGCGGCGACAGCGCCACTGCGGGCGTACGTGAGGCCGGTCAGGACCGTCGCGCTGTGCGTGACGAGTTCGGGGTAGCGACCGGAATAGGTGTGCGTCTCCCGGAACGCCCGCCACGCCTGCGTCGTCTCGGCAAGGGTGGTCAGCGGGTCCACCCGGGCCGGCGGGTCGCCGTACGCCTCACCGAACGCGAGGTCCATCCCGATCACCTGACCGGCGGATACCTCGAACTCGTGGGTCACCCGGTCGGTGCCCGCCCGCAGGTGCAGGCCTCCGGCGCGCAACATCAGCACCACCGGGCCGGCACCGGCCAGCACCCCACCGTCCGGCTGCTCGTGCAGGTACGGCGTGAGCAGGCCGTACTCCGGGCGGGGCGCGAAGTCCAACGCCATGCGTACCCGCCCGGAGAGCCCCTGAACGACCCGGACCAGCACGGCGGGTGAGTTCTTGCCCAGCTCGTGGGCGCGGGCACCGACCTCGGCGGCCAGCGCGTCGGTGACCGCCACGCTGCCGTGCGGGGTGTGGTGCACCGTCCGCAGCACCAACGTGTCCGGCAGGTACGCGCGCTCCACGCGGTGACCCGGGCCGCCGACCCCTACCGGCGCCAGCCGGAAGTGGCCGGCTCCCGGGTCGAGCAACCGCGCGAACACGGACGACCCGTCGAACCGGTGCGGGCACCACCAGTCGATCGAGCCGTCCTTGCCGACCAGGGCACCCGAACGAGAGTCCGACAGAAACCCGTAGTCGGAGATCTGCGGCTGCTGCTCCACCCGCCGGGGGTACCCGCATCGGCCCGGATCAGGCCGGACGGATCACTCGGTCGGCGGCTCGTCCTCGCCCGCCGCCTCGGCCGCGTCGGCCTCTTCCTTGGTCTTGTGCACGGCCTTGTCGGCGTGCTCCGGCGGCCCGTACACCGTGTAGAGCACCAGCGGGTTGGGACCGGTGTTGACGAAGTTGTGCTTGGTGCCCGCCGGCACCACGACCAGGTCGCCCGCGACGACCTTCCGCTTCGCGCCGGCGACCCGCGCCTCGCCGACGCCACTCACGAAGGTGAGGATCTGGTCGATGTCCTCGTGCACCTCCTCGCCGATCTCCCCATCGGCGGGGATGGTCATGATGACCAACTGGGTGTGCTCACCGGTCCACAGCACTCGCCGGAAATCCGGGCTCTGCTCGGCGACAGTCGCGATAGTGAAATGCTCCATGCCCACGCTCATACCCCGTCCGACGGTGCGCCACGCCGGGACTCACGAATGGTGGAATTCCTGACGCTGGGCGGGTTTGGATCCGCACGGACCGGGGATCGAGGAGCGGACCGGCGCGAACGGCCGGTCGAGCCAGGTCCCCGCCGACGTACCGCCGAACGGCTGCGGTGGTGGGAGACGGCCAGAGCGCGGCGACGTTCCGATCACGGAGCGGCGCCGCGCGCTCTTGTGTGCGTGGCGGACCTAGCGGTGCAGCCAGGTGAGCAGGTCGGGTGGGGCCAGCCCCGCGACCCGTCGCCGGTAGCGGACGAGGCCGGCCTCGTTCAGGAGATCGCGCCCCTGACCTGAGCCGCCACGGCGAAAGAACGCCTGCCGGTCGCGCAGCACGCCGAGCGTGTCCGGTGCGAGCCGGTCGGCCCGCTCCCGCATGCGACCGAAGGTGGCCGCCTCCACCAGCTCCGGCCCCGGGCTCGGGAGTTCCCACCGGTCGGCGAGCCGGCGCATCTCCCCGCCCAGATCGGCCAGCAGGTCGTCGTAGTGCACAAGCTCGACGTTCGGCTCGTTCCGGCGGGCCCACGCGTCGCTGAGGTGCATCAGCACTCCGGGCAGCGAATCCAGCGCGGCGCGAGGGTCCGCCTCCCGGTCGACCCAGCTCGGCAACCACTCCCGTACCGAGGGCCGCTCGGGGGGCGGCCCGGCCGGGACGGGTAGGCCGGTCAGCTCGGCGATGCGCGCCCGGTCCAGGTTCGCGCCCTGGTGGTAGAGGGAGACCGCCATGTCCAGCGGGTGCCGGGCCACCACCACGTAGTGCGCCCGAGGGTCGAGCGGCACCCCGTCCAGCGGGGTGTGCGTCTTGATGAACCGCCGGTGTGGCTGGGCGGCCAGCCGGTCGTACACGGTGGCCTGCGGCTCGCCCAACCAGTCCAGCCACGGCGAGAGCTCTGTCAGCGGCGCAGGCAACTCCGGGGTACGGAGCACCAGGAGCGCACAGATCATCTGCATCCAGGTGGTGCCGCTCTTGGAGCGGGTGCTGATCACGATGTCACCGTCGCGGAACGGGAACCCGCCCCACCGCGCGCTGTCCTCTTCGTCGGATTGGTAGCGGTGAATTGGCGTGGGCATCGGTGGATGGTAGTCGCCGAACCGACAGTCGAGCAGCCGAATTCCGGCTTACATTCCTGGGGCATGTCCGTATGCCTGGCTAGATTGAAGTATGGTGCCCGCCCACGGGGGCCGGGCGGCGGCACCGGTCTACCGCCCCATCCTCGCCAACCGACGGGGCGAGCTTGAGGCCCTGAGCCACCTCGATCCCGCGTACGCCGCACTGGTCGCCCCGATCCTGGAGATCGGCGCGGTCAGTCCGTCCACGATGGACGCCATTCGCCGGATGCCGCCCGGGCTGCTGCCCGCCGTCGACGTCAGCGCACTGCCCGACATCCCCGAGGCGGAGCTGACCCGTTGGGGCGTACCGGTGGTGCCGGTGATCGGGCTCTCCGAGAACGACCACCGGCTGGTCGCGCACGGCGCGGCGGCGCGGGCGTACGGCCGGCGCGCGCTCATCCGGCTACGGGCCGGTCGGGACCGGGCCGGGCCGGACGCGAGCACCACGGCGGTGGAACGGATCTGGCGGTTCACCGGCCTCGCCCCGGAAGAGTGCGACCTGCTGGTGGACGCGGGGGACGTCTGCTGCCCGGCGGATGTGCGGACCGCCGAGCCCCGGGTACGCCACCTGCTGGACTGGGCACGCCGACACGCCTGGCGGTCGGTGACGGTGGCGGCGGGCGGTATGCCTCCGACGCTGTCCCGGTTGCCCACCGACGAGCCTGTCCAACTGGACCGTTGGGACTGGCGACTGTGGCGGCGGCTGGCCGACGCCGGGGTCGACTACGGCGACTACGGCGTCCACCCGGCCGGACCGGGCGCGGATGACACTGCCGACCGGTTGCCGACCGTGCGCTACACCGACGACGGCAGCTGGTGGGTCTACCGCTGGGCGCGACGCGGCGGCCGGGGCGACGACCGCTTCGCCGACCTGTGCCGCACGCTGGTGTCGGCACCGCACTGGCCGACCACCGGTGCGGCCTTCTCCTGGGGTGACCATGAGCTGCTGCGCCGGGCCCGCCGGGGCGCCGGGGCCGGCTCGACCGCCAACTGGGCGGCGTGGAGCACCTCGCACCACCTGGCGCACGTGCTCGCCACGCTGTCGCAACCGGCCGGCGACGGCGCGCCGCGGTGGCACCCCGGCCAGGGGCCACCACCGCAGCGGGGACGATCGCTGCGCTGAGGCCGGGTCTACTGCTTCTCGGTGAAGCCGAACTGGATGATGCCCTCGTCGTCGACCGTCGCGTCCACCGACGCGTCCCCGAGCAGCTCGGCGGCGTCCTCGTCCAGGAAGATCCGGGCGCCCTGGTTGTCGACCACCCGGTCGCCCTGTACCGGTTCGGGCACCAGCTCGACGGTGAGCGAGCCCGCCTCGGTGTCGGCGGCGATACGCACACCGCCGTCCTGGGCGACGTCCTGTTGGTTGGCGAGGTCACGGATGACGAGCACGGCGTTGTCGGTCATGGTGAGCATTGACGGAACTCCTCGTGAATTGTCGGCTCGCGGTCGGATACCGCGCGGACCGGACAGTCGGTCCGCGTACGAGCACACGTGGGAGGCGACAGAGGGGCGAACGGTCATCGCCGTCGCATCGAATCGGGGCAGCTGACGGCCCCGTCACTCCCACCGTGCCCGCTGGCCGACCATCCGTCAAATAGAGCCAGGTCAGTGGAGAGCGGCGGCCGGCGCCAGCCAGGCGCGAATCTCGTTGACCGCCGCGCGGCCGGCCCGGTTGGCCCCGATCGTGCTGGCCGAGGGGCCGTACCCGACCAGGTGAACCCGAGCGTCGGCGACCACCCGGGTGCCGTCCATGGTGATACCGCCGCCGGGCGCGCGCAGCCCCAGCGGGGCGAGATGGTCGAGGGCAGCCCGGAAGCCGGTGCACCAGAGGATCACGTCCGCCGGCACGAGCCGCCCGTCCGTCCAGGCCACCCCGTCGGGCGTGATCCGGTCGAACATGGGTAGCCGGTCGAGGACGCCGCGCTCGCGCAGTCGGCGTACCTCCGGGGTGACCGGAAGCCCGGTCACGCCCACCACACTTCCCGGTGGCCGACCGGAGCGGACCACCCGGTCCACCCGAGCCACAGCGGCGCGACCCAGTTCCGGGCCGAACTCCTCGTCGTTGAACGTCGGCGGCCGGCGGGTCACCCAGGTGGTGGCCGCCGCGACTGTGGAGACCTCGCCGAGCAGCTGCACGGCCGAGGTGCCGCCGCCGACCACCACCACGCGCAGGCCGGTGAACTCGGCGGGCCCCCGGTAGTCGGCGGTGTGCAACTGGCGTCCCCGGAACGTCGACCGGCCCGGGTAGTGCGGCCAGAACGGTCGCGTCCAGGTGCCGGTGGCGTTGATCAGGGCACGGGCGGTCCAGGTGCCCCGGTCGGTGCGCACGTCCAGTCGTCCGTCCGGGCGGGAGTGCACCCCCCGGACCCGCACCGGCCGCCGGACCGGCAGGTCGAAGGCCCTCTCGTACGCGGCGAAGTAGGCGCTGACCTGCTCGGAAGCCGGGCGCTGCGGCTCGGTGGGCGGGAACGGCAGCCCGGGCAGGTCATGAAAGCCGTGCACGCGGTCGAAGACCAGCGTCGGCCAGCGGTGCTGCCAGGCGCCGCCGGGCCCGTTGTCGGCGTCGAGGATGACGAAGCCGCTGCCGGGCGCGAAGCCGGTGCGGTGCAGGTGGTAGCCGGCGCTCAGGCCGGCCTGCCCGGCACCGATCACCACGACGTCCGCGGAGTGGGTGTCCACGTGGGCTACAACGCGCGGGACGTCACCGCTGTGCCCGTCCTCGACCGTCGCGCCGGTCACAGACCGCCATTCCGGCTTCGACCACCTGAGCTGCACTTACGCTGAGTGAATGAGCGACTTCCGTCGGTACGCGGCCGAATTCCTCGGCACCCTTCTGCTGGTGTTCTTCGGGGTGGGCAGCGCGGTCGCCGCCCGGGTCCAGGGCGGTGTGGTGGTGGTGGCGCTGGCCTTCGGGTTCGTGATGGTGGCCCTCGTCTACACGATCGGCCCCCTCTCGGGCAGCCACGTCAACCCAGCGGTGACGCTCGGTGTGCTGCTCTCCGGCAAGATCTCGGTACTCGGAGCGGTCGCGTACTGGATCGCGCAGTTCGTCGGCGCGACAGTCGCCGCCTTCGTGCTCTGGGCGCTCACCCGTTGGGGTGACGTCGCGGACCAGACCGGGGCCCTGGGCACCAACGGTTACGGCGCGCACATCAACCGGGGCGGGGCAGCCGTGCTGGAAGTCGTGCTGACCTTCCTCTTCGTGCTGGTCGTGCTGGTGGTGACCAGTCGGAGTGAGAATCCGGGCACCGCCGGGCTGGCCATCGGCCTGGCCCTGGCCGTTACCCAACTGGTGGGCGTGACGCTGACCGGAGCTGCGGTCAACCCGGCCCGCGCGTTCGGGCCGGCGGTCTTCGAGGGCGGCGTGGCGCTGCGGCAGCTCTGGGTGTTCATCGTCTTCCCGCTGCTCGGTGGGGCGCTCGCCGCGCTCGTCGCACCACTGGTCATGGGCGCGCAGCGGCACTACTGGGGTGGCCACGAGAAGACGGTCGGCAGGCCGAAATGACCTGGACGGCAATAACTTTCGCCTGAGGGCCTTTTCTGGCGAATATCTCCGTGACAGCATCAGCGGATGCATCGTCGTCACTTTCCCCGGGCCCTCGCGCTGCTCGCGCTGGTCGCCACCGCGGCCACCGCCGCCGCGCCCGGTGCCACAGCCGAATCGCCCACCCCCGCGACGACCCGCCTGCACGACACCATCGACACGATCCTCGCCGACACCCGGCTGGCCGGCGCGCAGGCGTCGGTGGTCGTCGTCGACACCAGCACGGGCCAGACGCTCTACGACCGCAACGGCGACCGCCGGCTGGTCCCGGCGTCCAACACCAAGCTGCTGACCTCGACCGCGGCCCTTGAGCTGCTCGGCCCGGGGCACCGCTTCGGCACCGACGTACTCACCAGCGGCAAGCGCCGTGCGGCCCTGCTCTCCGGCAACCTCTACCTGCGCGGTGGGGGCGACCCGACAATGCTCGCCGCCGACTACGACGCGCTCGCCGCGCGGGTCGCCGCCGACGGCGTGCGGGTGGTCACCGGAAACCTGGTCGCCGACGACACCCGCTACGACAACACCCGACTCGGCCCCGACTGGACCTGGGACGACGAGCCCTACTACTACGCCGCGCAGGTCTCCGCGCTCACCGTCGCCCCGGACACCGACTACGACGCGGGCACCGTGATCGTGCACGCCGCACCAGCCGACCGGGCCGGTGCCCCGCCGGTGGTCACCACCACCCCCGCAACCGGGTACGTCACTGTCGACAACCGCGCCCAGACGGTCAGCGACGGCGAGACCTCGATCTCGATCGAGCGCGAGCACGGCGGCAACACCGTCGTGGTGACCGGTCAGATCGCCGTCGGCGACGAGCCCGCCAGCGACTGGGTCACCGTCTGGGAACCCACCGGCTACGCGGCCGACGTGTTCCGGTCGGCGCTGCACCGACACGGCGTCCGGGTGCTCGGCCGGACCGTGCTCGGCCAGCCCACCCCGGAGACGGCCCACCCGGTGGCGCGCCACGACTCGATGAGCCTGGGCGATCTGATGACGCCATTCCTGAAGCTGTCCAACAACGGGCACGCCGAGGTGTTGACCAAGGAGATCGGTCGGGTGCTCTCCGGCTCCGGCACCTGGACGGCCGGTCTCACCGCGATCAGCGAGTACGTCGCCGACACCGGAATGGACACCGGAAGGCTGCGCCAGCGTGACGGCTCGGGATTGTCCCGGCGCAACCTGATCCCGGCGGCCGAGTTCGTCGACCTGCTGAGCGCCGTCCGCGCCGAACCGTGGTTCGCGACCTGGTACGCGGCGCTACCCATCGCCGGTCAGCCGGAGCGGTTCGTCGGCGGCACTCTGCGCAGCCGGATGGCCGGCACGCCGGCTGCGGGCAACGTGCACGCCAAGACCGGCAGCCTGACCGGTGTCTCCGGGCTCTCCGGCTACGTGACCAGCGCCGATGGGCGACTGCTGGCGTTCTCCATCCTGCTCAACAACTACCTGACGGCGTCGGTGAAGTCGCTTGAGGACCAGATCGCCGTGTACCCGGTCCAGCGAACCGTGGGCTCGTCGCCGTGCCGGGTGAGCACCTGGATCTCGTCGGC
>NZ_JBEYSL010000128.1:0-14662 GCF_040642735.1 Micromonospora sp. NPDC047753
CATCGAGGGCGTCCAGTTCCACCCGGAGTCGGTGCTCACCGAGGGGGGCCACCTGATGCTGGCGAACTGGCTGGCCAGTTGCGGTCACCCCGAGGCGCTGGAGCGGGCACCCGCGCTGGCCGCCGAGGTGGACGCGCGTCGTCTGGCGGCCTTCGCCACCGCCTGAGGGCGGGACGTCAGCGCCCGGTCACCGGATCGTCGGGACCCCGCGCCTGCCCGGTCAGCCTCGCAGCGCGTCCTGGACCGCGGAATTAGCTGGCGAACGCACCGCCGGGGGGCGGCCGCGCACCGCGTCCCACGCCGCCTTGCCGCTGGCGAGGTAGTCCCGGATCGACTTCTCGGCCAGTAGGGCAGCGCCGCAACCGTCGCACCGGGCGGTCACCCCGTCGACGTCGACGCCGAGCTGCCGGCACAGCGTCACCGCCCGGGACAGGTGGTACGACTGGGTGACGATCAGGGCCCGCTCGACGCCGTACACCTCGCGCGCTCTCGCGCAGCTGTCGTAGGTGTCCAGGCCGAACGGGTCGGCCACCACCCGACGCCTGTCGACGCCGCGCTCGGCGAGGTACGTCGTCATCACCGCCGGCTCGTCGCCGGACGCCCCGCCGCCGTCGCCCGACACGAGGACCACAGTGGCCCGCCCGCTGGTCACCAGCTCGGCGGCGGTGTCCAGGCGGCCGGCGAGACGGTCACCCGGCCGCTGACGGTCGGCTGCCACCTCGGTGCCGAGCACGATCACCACGTCGGCGGTGGGCGCATCGGCGGCGGCGTACACGTGCCCACGTGCGGCGAGCGTCGTCCACAGCCACGGGGAACTGGCGAGCACCAGGAGGACGAGGCCCGCGACGGCCAGCCGGCGCAGCCGTCGAGGCCACCGCCGTACCGCCCCGACCGCTGACGCTTCCACCTTGGTCATGCCGATGCCCGCGGGTGGCCTAGTCCTGGGACCGGCCCGGCGGAGGTGGGAACGGCAGACCGATGCCGCCCCCGTTGCCGGGAGTGGTCGGCGTGCCCGTCGGCGTGCCCGTCGGCGTCACTGTGGGCGTCGGGTCGGTCTCCGGCTCGGGCTGACTCACCTTGATGGTCACCCTCGTGCCGGTGGGCTTCTTTTCCTTGCCGTTCGGGCTCTGGTCGGTGACCTTCCCCGCCTCGGCGGCCGGCACCTCCGGCCCGTCCTGCACGTTGACAACGAAGCCGTCGTTCCGGAGGACCCGGGTGGCCTCCTCCTGGCTCAACCCGACGACGTCGGGCACCTCGCGGACCTTGCCGTTCGAGACCGTGAGCGTGATCTTCGTGCCTTCGGGAACGCTTTCACCCTCGGGCGGATCGACTTTGAGAACCTCGTCCTGGCTCGCCTCGTCGTCCACCGTCTTGATGTCGTACTTGAGCTTCGCCTCGGTGAGTCGGGCGATGGCGCTCTCCCGCTTGCTGCCCTTGAGCCCGGCGGGAACGCGCACCTCGGGCTTACCGCCACAGATCTGAATGGTGACCGTGCCGTTCTGCCTCACCTGGGTGGTCGGCAGCGGGTTCTGCTGAACGACAGTGCCCTCGGTGCAGTCACTTGCCAACACCGGGTCACCCACCTGTGGTGACAGACCGGCCTTCTGGATCTCGGCGATCGCCACGTCCCGGGCCTTGCCGGTGAGGGTGGGCACCGACTTCAGTTCGTTGCCCTTCTGCTGGTCCCAGAGCAGGGCGGCGACCAGGGCGATCACCGCCAGCACGCCGACCGCGCTGAACAACGCGATCAGGAACGAGGACGCCTTGCGCTGACGAGGATCGCCCACCCGGGCCGGGATCTGCCCGGTCTGCGGCCCACGGCCGGGAGCCGGATAGCCGCCCCCACCGCCGGCCGGGGCCATCGCCACCGTCTCCGCCTCGCGCAGCACCGGGGTGGCCAGCACGGGCCGGCCGGCGGCGGCGCGGAGCAGGTCGGCCCGCATCTCGCCAGCGCTCTGGTAGCGGTTGAGCGGGTTCTTCGACAGCGCCTTGAGCACGATCGCGTCGACCGCCGGGGTGACGTCCGGGTTGATGTCGCTCGGCGTCGGCGGCGTCTCCCGTACGTGCTGGTAGGCGACGCTGACCGGGCTGTCCCCGACGAACGGCGGGTGCCCGCAGACCAACTCGAAGAGCACACACCCGGCCGCGTACACGTCGGAGCGGGCGTCGACGGCCTCGCCGCGCGCCTGCTCCGGGGAGAGGTACTGCGCCGTACCGATGACCGCGCTGGTCTGGGTCATGGTGGTCGCACCGCTGGCCAACGCCCGGGCGATGCCGAAGTCCATGACCTTGACCTGGCCGGTCTGGGTGAGCATCACGTTGCCGGGCTTGATGTCCCGGTGGATGATCCCGTGCCGGTGGCTGAACTCCAGGGCGGCGCACATGTCGGCGCAGATCTCCAGCGCACGGCGCGGTTGCAGTCGCCCCTCGGCGCCGAGAACCTCCTTCAAGGTCCGCCCGTTGACGAACTCCATGACGATGAACGGCAGCGTCTCACCGGTCGGCGCGGTCTCCTCGCCGGTGTCGTAGACCGCCACGATGGCCGGGTGGTTGAGCGAGGCGGCGTTCTGCGCCTCGCGACGGAACCGCATCTGGAACGTCGCGTCCCGGGCGAGGTCGGTGCGGAGCATCTTGATCGCGACGTCCCGACCGAGCCGGAGATCGCGACCACGGTGCACCTCGGCCATGCCGCCATAGCCGAGCAGCTCGCCGACCTGGTACCTGCCACCGAGCAGGCGGGCCTGCGCTGTCATCGCGTCTGTCGTCCTTCGCTCGTCGTCGTCCCGCCGTCGCCCGGCTGGAGTCGTACCTCTCGACGGTACGACGTCCGGGTCGGATCGTCGCGCCCGTCGAGTCGTAGCGCGCCGGACGTCACGGTGCGCGGCGCAAGCCCGGCTGACGCGCCGTCCTGCGACTGCTTCCGCAGGTTGTAGGAAATCACGCCAGAGCAGAGCAGGACCAGCACGGCCAGCAGGATGGCGAGAAGCACCATTCCAGGCCGGGACCGCTGGGGCTGGGGTGACGGCGTCGCCGGGCCGGCCTGCCGGGCGTACGCCGGCGGGTGTTCCTGCCGGGGCGGCCCGGACGGCACCGCTGCCGCACCGCGTGGGTAGCCGTTCGGGGCCCCCTGCGGGCGGACGGGCTGGACGGCCGGCGCGACGGCTGTGGGGCGTGGCTGTTGGGCAGGTGCGATCGCGGTCGGCCTCGCTCCGGCCACCGGCGGGCGGGCGGTCGGCGGACGCATCTGGTGCGCCTGCGGCACCTGGGCCCGGCCCGGCGCGGCCGGCGAGGCGGGCGCCGCGGACACCGGCCCGGAGTTCGCGCCGGCCCGAGCCTGCTGGGAGAGCGCGGCCTTGAGCTGACGGGCGACCCCGGCGAGTGCGGCGGCGCTCGGCCAGCGGGCGGCCGGATCCTTCGCCAACGCCCGTTCGACCAGAGCGCGCACCTGCGGAGGGATGTCGGCCGGCAGTGGCCGGGGGGTCTCCCGGACGTGCCGCATCGCGATGTCGAGGGGGTTGTCGCCCTCGAACGGCCGCCGACCGGCCAGGCACTGGTAGGCGACCACGCCCAGGGCGTAGACGTCGGATGCCGGGGTGGCCACGCCGCCGGTGGCCTGCTCCGGTGAGATGTACGAGGCGGTGCCGAGCACCGAGCCGGCGGCGGTGAGCTGGCCGACCATGTCGGAGCGGGCGATGCCGAAGTCGGTGAGCACCAGCGTGCCGTTCGGCCGGACCAGCAGGTTGCCCGGCTTCACGTCGCGGTGCACGATGCCCTTTTCGTGGGCGGCGTGCAGCGCGTCGGCGGCCTGCGCGACGAGTGCCATCGTCCGCGCCGGGGTGAGCCGGCCGACCCGGCTCAACGTGGACGACAGGGCGTCACCCTCGACGTACTCCATGACCAGGAAGGCGATCTGCTGGTCGTTGCCGAAGTCGTAGACGTCCACCACGCCGGGATGGTTGATGGTGGCCATGGTGCGGGCCTCGCCGCGGAACCGCTCGCCGAAGTCCGGGTCGTCGAGCAGGGCGGGGAGCAGGCTCTTCACCGCGACCGTCCGGCCGAGCACCTGGTCGGTGCCGCGCCAGACGTCGCCCATGCCGCCGCTGGCGATCCGCTCGTCGAGACGGTAGCGGTTGCCGAGCTGCACGCCGGGGCTGAGCATGTCAGCGACCCCCTGGGTCGGCGATGGCGGCCTTCATGATCTGGCCGGCGATCCGCGCCGCCTCGGCGCTACCACCTGGGCCGGCCTGCTCCAGCATCACGCAGACAGCGGAGACCGGGTTGCCGTTCTTGTCCAGGGCGAAGCCGATGAACCAGCCGTGGTCGGGCCGGTCCGGAGCGGACTGGGCGGTACCGGTCTTGCCGCCGACCGTGTAGCCGTTGATCGCGGCCTTCTTGCCGGTGCCGTTCTGGACCACGCTGACCATCATCTCGCGCAGGTCGGCGGCGACCTGCGGCTCGACGGGCTGGCGCAGCTCCCGCGCCTTCGCGCTGTAGTAGCTGGTGGTCCGGTCCGGCGCTAGCAGCTGCCGCACCAGGTACGGCCGCATCTGACTGCCGTTGTTCGCGATCGCGCCGGCGATCATGGCGCCTTCGAGCGGGGTCATCCGGACGTTGTTCTGGCCGATCGAGGACTGGGCCAGCGCGGCCGGGTCCGTGCTGCCGTCCGGGTTCTGGATGTCGCCGGTCCGACTGGCCGCCGTGGGCAGGCCGCCCTCACCGAGATGACCGACGGTGAGGTCCTCCTGCTCGAAGCCGAACTGCCGGGCCTTCTCCTTGAGAGTGTCGGCTCCGAGTCGCACGCCGAGCTGCGCGAAGCCGGTGTTGCACGACTCGGTGACCGCCTCCAGCAGGGTGACCTTCGGCTCCGGGCAGATCGAGGCGGCGGCGTTCTTGATCGGGGTGCCCGAGGTGGGCGGGGTCCAGCTGGAACCGGCCGGGATCTGGGTGGACTTGGTGATGCCGTTCTCCAGTGCCGCCGCGGCGACCACGATCTTGAAGGTGGAGCCGGGCGGCAGTGTCTCGTCGAGCGCGCGGTTCTTCAGCGGTTCGGCCGGGTCCTGCTCCAGCTTCTTGTACGCCACCGTCGCCTCGTTGGTGTCGTGGCTGGCCAGCGGGTTCGGGTCGAAGCTCGGCATGGAGACCAGCGCCTGGACGGCACCGGTACGCGGATCGATGGCGATCGCCGCGCCCCGCTTCGCACCCACCTCGTTGTTGCGCAGCTGGTCGTACGCCACGTCCTGGGCCCGCTTGGAGAGCGAGAGCAGCACGTTGCCGCCGCCGGTGTCGTCGCCGGTGAACATGTCCTTCAACCGGTCGCCGATCAGCTGGTCGCTGGTGCCGGCCAGGAAGTCGTTCTCCGCCCGCTCGATGCCCTGGTCGGCCAGGTTGACCGGCTTGTAACCGAGCACGTGGGCGTACTTGGCGCCGCTGGGATACATGCGCCGGAACTTCAGGTTGCCGGTGGTCTCCTTGCTGGTGGCCAGGGCCGTGCCGCCAGCCTCGATGTTGCCGCGCTTACGGTCGTACTCGGCGACCTGGACCCGACCGTTGTAGTCGCTGGTCCGGTATTCATCCGCCTTGTAGGCCTGAATCCAGTTGAGGTTGGCGAAGAGCAGGCCGAACAGGACCATGACGACGACGCCAACGCGGCGCAGGGGTGCGTTCACGGCTTGATCACCTCCGTGGGAGCACCGTGCAGCTGCTCGGGCGGGCCACCGCTGGGACGAGCCGCCTTGCCGCCGCCTCCTCCGGTCACCGGTCGGCGGGCGCCGTCGGAGACCCGCAGCAGCACCGCGATGAGCAGCCAGTTGGCCATCAACGACGACCCGCCGGCGGACAGGAACGGGGTCGTCTGACCGGTCAGCGGGATGAGCTTGCTGATCCCGCCGACGATCACGAAGACCTGGAGGCCGAGGGTGAACGCGAGACCGCCGGCGAGCAGCTTGCCGAACGAGTCCCGTACCGCCAGCGCGGCGCGCAGCCCGCGCTCCACGATGAGCAGGTAGACGACCAGCAGCGCGGAGAGGCCGAAGAGGCCGATCTCCTCACCGATGCCGGCGAAGATGAAGTCGTTCTGCACCTCGGGCAGGATCTCCGGCTGACCGCCGCCCGGCCCGGCACCGAAGAGCCCGCCCGTGCCCAGGGCCAGCAGGCCCTGCACGAGTTGGTAGCCCTTGTTGGTCGGGTCGGCGAACGGGTCGAGCCAGATCTCCGCCCGCACGTAGAAGTTGGCGAACGGCCCGCCGACCGTCGAGCCGAGGACGTAGGCGAGGTACGCGCCGCCGAAGAAGAGGACCAGGCCGATCAGCAGCCAGCTGACCCGTTCGGTGGCGATGTAGAGCGTCACCACGAACATGCCGAAGTAGAGCAGCGAGGTGCCCAGGTCCTTCTCGAAGACCAGCACCAGGACGCTGATCAGCCAGACGCCGACCACCGGCCCGAGGTCGCGGCCACGCGGAAAGTCGATGCCGAGGAAGCGCCGACTGGCCAGCGAGAGCACCTCACGCTTGCGCACCAGGTAGTAGGCGAAGAAGACCAGCAGCGCCAGCTTGGCGAACTCACCCGGCTGGATGGAGAAGCTGCCGACCCGGACCCACAGCTTCGCGCCGTTGATCTCGGAGATGCTCGACGGCAGCACCGCCGGGATCATCACCAGCACGATGCCGGCCAACCCCAGGGTGTACGCGTACCGCGAGATCGACCTGTGGTCGCGCATGATCGCGAGCAGAGCGGCGGCGAGAATCACCGCACCGAGCGTCCAGGCCAGCTGACGCCCGCCCTGCCCCGCGAAGACGGCAAGGCTCTCCCGCTCGGCCACCGGGGCGTCGCCCAGGTCGATCCGGCGCAGGAAGCCCACCCCGAGCCCGTTGAGCAGGGCCACCGCCGGCAGCAGCGCCGGGTCGGCGAACGGGGCCAGGAACCGGATGACCAGGTGCAGACCGAGGAAGACCGCGCCGAGCGCGGCGGCCGGCATCCAGAAGTCCGGGGTGACCGTGTCCAGCAGGTTCGCCTCGACGGTCGCCCCGTACGCGGCCACCAGCACCATCGCGAGCAACAGCAGGTACAGCTCGGCGTTGCGGCGCGACCGCGCCAGGCGTACGCCGGATTGCTCGCCCGCGGTGGCGGGCGAGGGTGCCGGTGTGGCCGCTACGGTCACGGGTGGAGTCCTCAGGATCTCAGCCGACGCTCACTCAGGAGACCGGCAGCCGGCCGGGTCGAGCGCCGGCGGGGCCGAGTCGGAGGGCGTGACGTCGGGTGTGGTGGTCGCGCCGGCAGCACCGAGAGCGGTGGTGGCACCTGCGGTCGGGCTTGCGCTGACAACCCCGTTGGGGGTCGGCGACGCGTTGGCGCTCGGGCTGCCGTTCGGGGTCGGCGTCGAACCGAGTGGGGTCGGCGTCGGCGTCGGCGTGGTGACCCCGACGGCGGTCGGGTCGAGCGGGCAGAGCGGCTTCAGGTTGGGGTTGCTCGGCGTGTCGCTGGTCAGCTCGGCGAGCTGACGCTCGGCGTCCGGCTCACTCTTCGCCCGGATGCCGACCTTGACGGTGTCCTGGGCGGCGACGGTGAGGTCGTCCAGGCGGGTGCCGCTGCGGCGGTGAACGCTGGACAGGTCCATCCCGGCGATCTGGCCCTGGACACCGCGGAAGACGGCAACCTGGCCCTCTTCGGTGGCTCCCACGTAGTACTGCCGCTGGGTGTACGTCCAACCGCCGAACGACGCACCGCCGACGATCACCAGCAGGGCCAGCGCCATGGCGGCGGTCCGGACCGGACGTCGTTTCGGCCGGTCGGCGTCATCGTCGGAGGCCGCCGGCTCCTCGGGCGCGGCCGGACGCGGCGCGGAGAGCGCCGAGGCTCGGGCGGCCGGAGTCGAGTCGTCGGCGGAGGTCGCCATGCCCCGGTCCCGGGCGGCGGCGCCGCCCACGATCGGGGTCGCCTCGACGATGTCCTGGTCGGTGGCGTCGGCGATGATCACCGTGATGTTGTCCGGCCCACCGCCGCGCAGCGCGAGCTGCACCAGCCGCTCGACGCACTGCTGCGGGTCGGTGTACTCCCGCAAGGTCTCGCCGATGGTCTCGGCGCTGACCACACCCGAGAGGCCGTCGCTGCAGATCAGGTACCGGTCGCCGGGCATGACCTGGCGGACCGAGTATTCCGGGTCGATGTCCCGACCGTCGAGGGCACGGGTGAGCAGCGACCGCTGCGGGTGGCTGCTCGCCTCCTCGGCGCTGATGCGGCCTTCGTCGACCAGCATCTGGACGTAGGTGTCGTCCTTGGTGATCTGCGCGAACTCGCCATTGCGCAGCAGGTAGGCCCGCGAGTCGCCAATGTGGACCATCCCCAGCTTGCTGCCGGTGAAGAGGGTCGCCGTCAGCGTGGTGCCCATCCCCTCCAACTGCGGGTTGGCGTCCACTGTGTCGCGGAGTTGTTGGTTGGCGGTGCCCACTGCCGAACGCAACGCGTCGACGAGAGCGTCCCCTGGGACGTCCTCGTCGAGCGGCGCCATGGCACCGATGACGATGTTGCTGGCGACGTCACCGGCGGCCATACCGCCCATGCCGTCGGCAACGGCGAGTAACCGCGGCCCGGCGTAGACGGAGTCTTGATTGCCGTCTCGGATCAGACCGCGGTCGCTGTGGGCCGCATAGCGCAGGGTCAGAGTCATGGCCGTAATTCGAGGGAAGTGCGGCCGATCCGGATCGGCACGCCGAGGGGGACGGGGGTTGGTCCGGAGACCTTAGCGCGATCGAGGTACGTGCCGTTAGTCGAGCCGAGGTCCTCGACGTACCACTGCCCCTCACGCGGCATGAGCCGGGCGTGTCGCGCGGAGGCGTAGTCGTCGGTGATGACCAGGGTGGAGTCCTCAGCCCGACCGATGGTGATCTGCGCTTCCCCGAGAGTGATTTTGGTGCCGGCCAGCTGACCGGCCGTCACCACCAGTTGGTGCGCCGCTCTGCCCCGTTTCACCTTCGCTGGCTTGGCCCCCTGCCCCGTCGAGGCGCCCACCGCGCGTGGCGCGGCCACCAGACGACCGGACCGGGCGCCCGCGAAGAGGTCCCTGCGGATCACCCCGACCACCGTGAACACGAAGATCCACAGCAGGATCAGGAACCCGAACCGGGCAACGGTGATGACCAGTTCCGGCAAGGCGGGTCAGCCGTCCACGCGGAAGGTCAGCGTCGTCGTCCCGAGCTGGACCATGTCACCGGGGTTGAGCGCGACGGCGGAGACCCGCTGCCCGTTCACCATGGTGCCGTTGGTCGAACCCAGGTCGGTCAGCACGACCTGGCCCCCGTCGAAATCCAGCCGGGCGTGTCGCCGGGAGATGCCGACGTCGGGCAGGCGCAGGTTGGCCTGGTCGCCGCGACCGATCACCGTCGACCCCATCTGAAGGGGGTAGGTGCGACCGTCGCCGGAGACCAGCCGCACGTTGCGACCGCCACCGTGCCCGGGCGGCGGGCCGTAGCCACCGCCCTGGTCGTACGCGGGGTAGGCGGGCGGGCCGGCGTCGTAGCCGGGCGCCGACACCGGGGCGACCTCGCCGCCGGTGTAGACCTCGGCCGTGACACGGAACATGCCCGTGTCCAGGCCCTCGCCTCGCTCGATCTCGACGATCACGTCGCCGTAGACCGTCCACGCCTGCTCGCCGATGAACTCCGCCTGCGACTGGGCCAACTCCTGGGCCAGCGCGGCGGCGTACGGCGCCAGCCGACTGTGGTCGAACGGCGAGAGATCGATCACGTAGCGGTTGGGCACCAACGTGCGCCCACCGGCCAGGATCGCCTTGTGCGCCTCGGCCTCCCGCTGCATGGCGTTGAGGATCTCCACGGGGTGGACCACCCCTTTGAAGACCTTGGCGAAGGCCCCTTCTACCAGGCCTTCCAGACGCTTCTCGAAGCGTTGCAGCACGCTCACCGGCTCCTCCTCGGGTCCCGAGGACATGATGGTATCCGGCCGGCGCGCGCGCAGCTCACACGCCGCTCGGCCGGCTGCTCTCGACCCGTTCGGAAGGGCCGGGATTGTCGTGCTAATCTTTCGTCCGCCACGAACGGTAATCGCTCGTGGCGAGCGTCAGGGACAGCGTAGTATTCCCGAGGCCCGTTGGAGACAGCGGGGCCGGGCAGCTAGAGTGTTCCGGGTTGTGCCACGGGGATGTGGCGGAATGGCAGACGCGCACGGTTCAGGTCCGTGTGCCCGAAAGGGCGTGGGGGTTCAACTCCCCCCATCCCCACCACCGACGAGGGCTCCGCTTCATGCGGGGCCCTTCCGTCATATCGGGGCGTGCTGGACGTCACGCTATGCTCCGATGGATTCTGCCTCCGATGGACCAGGAGTGGCGTGTGAGTGTCGCGTTGGTGACAGGGTCGGGTGGTCTGATCGGCTCCGAAGCGGTCCGGCATTTCGCCGGCCTCGGTCTGGACGTCGTCGGCATCGACAACGACATGCGCCGGTACTTCTTCGGCGAGGACGGCTCCACCTCGTGGAGCCTGGAACGGCTCGGCCGTGACCTGGGTAACGCGTACACCCACTTCGCGGTGGACATCCGGGACCGGGACGGCCTGGAGCAGGTGTTCAAGAAGTACGGCTCGGACATCGCAGTGGTGATCCACAGCGCTGCCCAGCCGAGCCATGACTGGGCAGCCAAGGAGCCGTACACGGACTTCGACGTGAACGCCGGCGGCACGCTCAACATCCTGGAGAACACCCGCCGGCACGCGATCGACGCGCCGTTCATCCACTGCTCGACGAACAAGGTGTACGGCGACCGGCCCAACAGCCTGCCGCTCATCGAGTTGGAGACCCGGTACGAGCTGCCCGAGGACCACCGCTGGTACCAGGGCATCACCGAAGAGATGTCGATCGACCACTCGCTGCACTCGGTCTTCGGCGCCTCAAAGGTCGCCGCGGACGTGATGGTCCAGGAGTACGGGCGCTACTTCGACATGAAGACCGCCTGCTTCCGGGGCGGCACGCTGACCGGCCCGGCGCACTCCGCGGCCGAGCTGCACGGGTTCCTGGCCTATCTGATGCGCTGCGTCATGGAGGGCCGGACGTACAACCTCTTCGGATACAAGGGCAAGATGGTCCGGGACGCGATCCACTCGCACGACGTGCTGACCGCGTTCGAGGCGTTCTTCCGGGCCCCGCGATCCGCGGAGGTCTACAACCTCGGTGGCGGCCGCCACTCCAACACCTCGCACATCGAGGCGTTCCGGATCGCGGAGGAGATCACCGGCCGCGAGGCGCAGATCAACTACGTCGAGCAGAACCGCACCGGTGATCACCAGTGGTACGTGCCAGCCGCGCAGGAAGCGCAGCCCGAGCAGGAACGCGATCACGGCGGGCCCCACCAGCAGGGTGATCGCCTGGAGGCGGTACGGCATCCGGTGCCGGGTCAGCTCCCCCGCGTTGCCCAGCACGATGGCCCCGGCCAACATCAGGAAAGCGCCCCACCAACCGGTCTTCGGGTGGATCAGATCCACCCGGATCAGCTGCAGGGTCAGGCCGAGCAGCGCGCCGGTCAGCGCGAGCAGGGCCACCGCCCGGTGCAGGCCGCGGGCGAGCGGGTGGGCCGCCCGCCACCAGTAGGTGCCGGCCACCGCCAGGCAGGGCAGCACCACCAGGAGCGGCCAGCCTCGCCCCATCACGCCGAACATCAGCAGCGCGCCGACCGCGAAGACGATCGTGCCGACGCAGGCGAGCATGTACCCGGCGAAGGCCCGGCCGCCGCCGCGAACCAGCAACGGCCCACCGCTGGCCGCGATCAACGCGGCCGGGATCAGAATGAAGACCGCCCACCAGTGGAACTGGCCGCTGCCCTGAGCCGCCGTGGCGACCGTGGCACAGGCCAGCCCGGCGACGGCCAGGCTGGTCAGCCACGGCCGGCTGCTCCGGGAGTATGGCTCAGCCAACGACGTCCGCTCCGCTTCGACGCTCACGCCCACCAGCCTGGCCGGAGGAGGCCTGACCGGTCCATCCGGCCAGCCCTACCGCCGCGCGGGGGCTGGCCGGAACAGCGGCTCGCACCGTTGTCAGCTCGTCTCACCGGCCACGCTGAACGAGCGCAGGCGGTCGATGGCGAGCACCGTGAAGCCGACGCTGACCAGCGCGGTCATCACCGACGCCACCGGCACCGACACGCTGGTCTCCAGCAGCCCGGTGGGAGCGATCCGGTCGGCGAGGGCGATCACGTACTGCTGGATGGAGAGCACCTTGGTGCCGCTGACGAAGTTGCCCAGCAGCCCCTCCCAGATCAGCACGTAGACCAGCCCGAGCAGCACCGGCCGCCTGGTGACCAGGCTGAGCGCGAGGAACAACGCCGAGTACGCCAGCGCGCCGAGCGCAGCCGAGACCGCCAGCGCCAGTCCGAGGCGTACCGAATCGGCGAGCACACCCGCGACGTAGAGCGGCACCGCCACTGTGACCGCGGTGACCCCGGCGGCCACCGCGAGCTTCGGCAGCACGATCTGCCAGCGCGGCAGCGGCTTGGTCAGGATGTGCACCACGGTGCCGTCGTCGATCTCGGCGCCCAGCACGCCGGTGCCGATGATCAGCGCGACCACCGGCAGCACCACGGCCAGCCCGAGACCGACCAGCACCGGCGGCCCCCACTGGCCCGGGTCCACCCCCAGCGACCGGCAGAGCACGGCCAGCCCGAGCAGCACCAACGGCAGCGGTAGCAGCAGCAGGAACCGACGGCGGCCGAACAACCCGCGCGCGGTGATCCAGGTAACTGTCGACATGTCAGGCCTCCACCAGGTAGGAGAAGACGCTCTCCAGGGACTCGTCGGACGGCACCAGCTGGCGTACCCGGATGCCCTTGTTCAGCGCGATCCGGGGCAGCGCCCGGGTGAACGCGCCGTAGTCACCGGCCCGCACGGTCAAGCCGGTCGGGTCCAACTCGACCCCACTCACCGACGCCTCGGCGATCAGCGCGACGGCCAGCGCCCGGTCGTCGGTGGAGCGCACCGCGAAGACGTGCGGGCGGTTGGTCATCAACCGGCGGATGGTCCGGAAGTCGCCGGAGGCGGCCAACCGGCCGGCCACCATCACCTGCACCGTCCCGGAGACCTGTTCGACCTCCTCCAGGATGTGCGAGCTGAACAGGATCGTCCGGCCAGCGTCACCCAGGGTGTGCAGCAGCTGCATCATGTGCAGCCGCTGGCGCGGGTCCATGCCGTTGAACGGCTCGTCGAGCAGCAGCACCTGCGGGTCGTGCACCAGCGCCGCGGCCACCCGGGCGCGCTGGCGCATGCCCTTGGAGTACGTGCCGATCCGGCGGTCCTGCGCCGACTCCAGCTCCACCAGATCGATCGCCCGTCGGGCCGCGGCCGCCGGATCGGGCAGCCGGTGCAGCTTCGCGCTGGCCAGCACGAACTCGTAGGCGGTGAGGAAACCCTGCACCGCCTCCCGCTCGCTGACCAGCCCCAGCCGCCGGTAGACATCGGGGTTGCGCCAGGTCGGCTCGTCGTCGAGGGTGACGGTGCCGCGCGACGGGGAGAGGAACCCGGCCATCATGTGCAGCAGCGTGGTCTTGCCGGCGCCGTTCGGGCCGAGCAGCCCGGTCACGCCCGGGCCGAGGGACATGCTGATGTCGTTGACAGCGACCACGTTGCCGTACCACCGGGACACCCCGGTCAGGCTCAGCGTGCTCATCAGGAGGCGACCTTCCGGTAGCGGGCCAGCAGGAGGGCGGTCGCGCCGGCGACCAGCAGCACCGCGGCCAGGGCGTAGACCGGGCCGAACCCGCCGATCATCATCTCGCCCGGATCGCCCTCGACCAGCAGGTCACCCAGGGACCAGATGCCCACCCCCTGGACCAGCGTGGAGGGCGAGGCGAGCCCGGCCAGCTCGTTGGCGGCACGCGACGGCAGGATGCTCAGCACGCCCACGATCGGGGTGGTCATCAGGAAGACCGCGACCACACCGCCGGCGGCGAAGGCGCGCTTACCGGTCAGCGACGCGACCAGCAGGCCGACCGAGGCGAAGACCACCGCCCACAGCCCGGCGTAGAGCAGCCCGGGGAGCAGGTCGAGCAGCTCGTTCCACACCCCGCGCATGCCCTGCTTGGTGGTGAACGCGGCACCCAGGAACATCAACAGCTGCGGCCCGCCGAGCAGCAGCCAGAGGGCGGTGACCAGCGCCAGCAACTTGGCCAACGCGTAGTCGGTGCGCGGCAGCGGCCGGGAGAAGTACAGCGGCAGCACGCCGCTGCGCAGATCCCGGGAGACCAGCTCCGGAGCTACTACCGCGACGAAGAAGATGACCAGCCAGCTCATCGCGTCGGCGAACTGGGCGTACGTGGCCACCGGCTCGCCGATCTGGCTGCGTACCGCGGCCAGGGCCACCGCGACCAGGGTGACGATGCCGACCACCAGCCACGGGAAGATCTTGGCCTTGGCGCTGCGGCCGAGACCGAACGCGGTGCGCAGACCGTGCCCGTAGAGCGCGCCGAAGACCTGCCGGCGGCCGAGCCTCGGGCCCTCGTAGCGTTGGTAACCGATGTCGTGGATGACGCCGGTCGGCGTGGAGCGCACGGCGGCGGTGGACGGCTCAGGCATGAGTGAGCTCCCTCGTGGCGAAGAGTTCGGCCACCCGGTGCCGGCGTTGGTCCAGTCGGTGCAGTGGCAGGTCCAGTTCGGCGACCGCACCGAGGATCAGGTCG